>JBDKHP010000441.1:0-5139 GCA_039797645.1 Bacteroidota bacterium | reverse complement strand
AGGATGAAAAAGAAAAAAAAAGAGACAATTACAATGAACAACATATTTGTTTACTGCGAAATAGAAGATGGCATTGTGGTAGATGTCAGCCTGGAGCTGGTGTCGAAGGCGCGCAAACTTGCCAACGAATTGGGCGTGAAGGTAGAGGCGGTGGCTATTGGTAGCCAATTGGGCCAAATCGCTACTCAAATTATTCCTTATGGTGCCGATGTGGTGCTTCGTGCCGACGATCCGCGCCTGGATCCGTTTACGACGATGCCGCATACCGAAATTATCAAGTATCTTATTGAGACGCGTAAACCGCAGATTGTGCTTTTTGGTGCGAGTTCTGCGGGTCGGGATTTGGCGCCGAGGGTGGCTTCGGCTTGTCGTTGTGGGCTTACCGCAGATTGCACGAGCTTGGTGATTGGCGACCATTATGACAAAAAAACAGACCGAACTTATACCAATTTGCTTTACCAAATACGCCCTGCTTTTGGGGGTAATATCATTGCAACCATCATCAACCCCGATATGCACCCACAAATGGCGACAGTTCGCGAGGGCGTAATGAAGAAAGAGATTGTGGACGCGAACTTCCAAGGTGTGGTTGAAGATATTGATTTGTCTGAAATTCTGAACGATACGCTTTTTGCGGTAGAGATTTTGGAGCGTCATATCGAAAAGAGCAAAATCAATATGAAGGGCGCTCCGATTGTTGTGGCTGGTGGCTACGGCGTGGGTTCTAAAGAAAATTTCAAGTATTTGTACGAATTGGCTGGTGTTTTAGGTGGCGAAGTGGGTGGCTCTAGGGCTGCTGTGGATGCGGGCTATGTAGAGCACGAGCGTCAGATTGGGCAAACGGGCATTACTGTGCGTCCGAAATTGTATATCGCTTGTGGTATTTCGGGTGCGGTGCAACACCGTGCCGGGATGGAAGATTCGGCTATGATTATCTCGATCAATACCGATGTAAACGCACCGATCAATAAAATTGCCGACTACGTAATTACGGGCGATATAAGCGAAGTGCTTCCTAAAATGATTAAGTATTACAAAGCTAATTCAAAGTAAGAAGCTCGTTTCGGACACCGAAATGCTGTTTTTTACGCTAAAGACTAGAAACAATGGCCAATTTTTATACTGACAATAAAGACCTGAAGTTTCATCTTGAGCACCCACTGATGAAAAAAATCGTGGCCCTCAAAGAAGAGAACTTTAAAGATAAAACCGAATACGACTACGCCCCACAAGATTTTGAAGATGCCATAGACAGCTACGACAAAGTCCTAGAAATTGTGGGCGACATTAGTGGCAATATCATCAACGAAAACGCCGCTTCTGTTGATGCCGAAGGCCCAAAAGTGCGGAACAACCGCATCCATTACGCACGGGGTACACAAGAGAACTACGACGCGCTGGTAAACGCTGGCCTCATCGGGATGTCGCTTCCGCGCGAATACGGTGGACTGAACTTCGCCATGGTGCCTTACGTAATGTCGGGCGAATTGGTGTCGCGTGCCGATGCCGGTTTTGCCAACATTTGGGGCTTACAAGACTGCGCCGAAACGATTCACGAATTTGGTTCGGAAGAACTCAAACGCGAGTTTTTGCCACAATTCTCTAAAGGTGCAACAGGTGCGATGGATCTTACCGAACCCGATGCAGGTTCGGATTTGCAAGCCGTGCAACTAAAAGCCACCTGGGACGAAGCCGCACAAACTTGGCGCTTGAACGGAGTGAAACGCTTCATCACCAACGGCGACGCCGACATTTCCCTTGTATTGGCACGTTCCGAAGAAGGTACCAACGATGGCCGTGGCCTTTCGCTCTTTGTGTACGACAAAAAAGACGATGCCGTTTCAATCCGTCGTATCGAACACAAACTCGGTATCATTGGTTCGCCAACTGCCGAATTGGTATTCAACAACGCACCCTCGAAACTCGTAGGCGACCGTCGTTTAGGGCTCATAAAATACGTAATGTCGCTGATGAACTCCGCACGTTTGGGCGTAGGTTCACAATCTGTCGGTATTTCGGAAGCCGCTTACCGCGAGGCACTTAGCTACGCACACGAGCGCGAACAATTCGGAAAACCAATTATCCAGTTCCCTGCGGTGTACGAAATGCTCAGCAAGATGGAAGCGAAAACCAAAGCCATCCGCACACTTTTGTACGAAACAGCCCGTTACGTAGATCTATCCAAAGCATACACCCACATTGGCAACCACCGCAAGTTAACACCCGACGAACGCACCGAACACAAAGAATATTCAAAAATGGCCGACGCACTCACACCCGTGCTCAAAATGATGGCCAGCGAATATTCCAACGAAATAGCCTACGATTCGCTCCAAGTACACGGCGGGTCGGGCTTCATGAAAGACTATCCAATCGAGCGAATTTTCCGCGATGCACGCATCACCACCATTTACGAAGGCACCTCGCAGCTACAAGTAGTGGCCGCAATTCGCTACGTAACCACCGGAGGTTATGCCGCCATGATGAAACAATACGAAGCCTCCAAAATTAAGCCCGAATACGAATTCATGCTGAAGAAACTCGTTTCCATGCGCGAAGAGTACGAGACTACAGTTCAATCAGTTGTCGCCACAAAAGACTCCGAGTACATCGACTTCCACGCCCGACGCATGGTAGAAATGGCAGCCAACATCATCATGACACATCTGCTCTTTGCCGACACAATGCGCGACGACGAATACCGCCGCGTCACAGAAATTTTCCTCACAATAACCGAGGCATCCAACAAAGACAAAGCGTTTTATATCAGCAACTTCAATCCGAACAAAATCGGTTTGTACAAAAAAGAGTTGCAAGACTAACAAATTGTTTCCTACAAATACCCAAAGGCGAACCACATCGGTTCGCCTTTTTTTGACGCATTTTAAGACCCAACTTCCAGACAACGAAAGCGTTACCAACTCTAAACCCAGCGCAAAATAAAGAAAAATAAAAAAATGAGGATTAGGAGCGGGAGCCAAACTTTTCAAATAAACCCCGCTGCCGGCTATCCGCTTGTAGTCCTCGCAAACGGGAACGACATCACTTGGCCGCCCGTGTATTTCAATCAAACCCCTGTACAAAAGGCCATTGCGTCACCTTGCTGTGGGCTACCGCTACTATCCGGGCTAGGCCGAACGCCCACTTTCTAAACCCACGCCGTAATCCCGCTCGGCCAACAAACCAGTTGGCCTACGGCCATGTGGTGTTATCGAACTCCAAGCCTACGGCTTGCCTAAAAAAAAGCCCAACTCCTTTCGGAACGTTGGGCCTGGCATTGATTTTTGGTGTGTTATGTATTTGGGCGCATCCTGCGCCAATGTAGCAGTTTGTATGGCTCAATTTGCCAGTTGCGTTCCTTTCAGATAATCCTCAAACGACGACAAAGCAGCTTTCGCACCTTCGCCCATTGCCACAACAATTTGTTTGTAAGGCACTGTGGTAGCATCGCCAGCGGCGTAAATTCCCGGCACACTCGTACGGCAATGCGCGTCGATTACAATTTCGCCCGTTGGGGCAAGTTTCAGAATATCAGCAAATACCGACGTATTTGCTTTGAGGCCTATTTGTACGAAAACACCGTCGAGTTGCACTTCTTCCTCTTGGCCAGTGTGCCGATGCTTTAGCTGGATGCTGGTTACTTTACTTCCGTCGCCCACTATGCTCATGGTTTGAGCCGAAGTCACGATCCGTACGTTGGGCACTTTCTTTAGTTTATCTTGTAGCACTTGGTCGCCTTTAAGCTCATCCATATATTCGAGCAGCGTGACTTCCGAGGCCAAAGACGAAAGATCGAGTGCAGCTTCCAGTCCGGAGTTTCCGCCACCTACCACTGCCACACGTTTGTTCTTGTAGAAAGGGCCATCGCAGTGTGCGCAAAATGCCACACCCGCGCCAATATATTGCTGTTCACCAGCCACATTGAGCCGCCTCCAGCTTGCACCCGTAGATACGATAATAGACGGAGCCACAAGCTTTTCGCCCATCGAAGTTTGTACGTGTTTCAGTCCGTCCACAAGACTAACCTGCGTTACTTGCCTGTTTTCGAGAATATCCACAGGGTAATCGCTTAGGTGATTCTTTAGGCTTGCAGTAAGCTGCGCACCCGTAGTTTTGGTAATCGAAATCATGTTTTCGATGCCCACAGTTTCAATAAGCTGTCCGCCAACTTGTTGTGCTACGAGCGCAACACGCAGACCCTTACGAGCCGAGTAGATAGCCGCAGAGCTCCCCGCAGGCCCACCGCCTATTACAATCACATCGTATTCTTTTGCAGGCTGATTCTCGATGCTAAATTCAGTACCTACTTTCTTTTCAATTTTGTCGAGCAATTCGCCAATCGACGACCTACCCACATGCAGCATTTCGCCATTCAAAAATACCGATGGAACAGCTTGTATCTGAAGTGCTTCCACTTCTTCCTTGTTGATACCGCCGTCTATAATATCGTGCTGAATATTCGGGTTGTGGAAAGCCATCACGTTGAGAGCTTGCACCACATCGGGGCAATTCGTACAAGTGAGTGAGATGTAGCTTTTCAGTTCTACACGGCCTTTGAGAGCCTTAATCCGAGCTACAATAGTCTCATCGGGCAAATTTTTGCCTATACCATCCTTGTTGAGAACAGCCAAGAGCAAGGTAGTGAACTCATGTCCGTTGGGCACTGCCCTAAAAACCACATTCGAAGGTTCTCCATTTTGCGCTATCCGAAAGGCTAGCGACGGGCCTGATGTAATTTCCATACCAATACGATCCGAGCACGAAGCCACATCGCTAAGTAAGTCTATGAGTTCCGATTTATTGGGGTGTGAGTCGGCCACTTCTATACGGAAAGTGTAGGTGTTTTTCAGATTTGCGAACACACTTTTTACCTGCTCTTTGAGCGCTTGTTCCAACATAATAGTCTGTATTGTGAAATTGTATAAGAGGGAGAATCTCGTTGTCCGAAATTCTCGCCACTTATCTATTCTGGATAAGAATTATAGTTTACCCACCAAGTCGATGCTTGGTTTGAGTGTTTGTGCGCCTTCTTGCCATTTTGCTGGGCATACTTCACCATCGTGGCTCGCTACGAATTGTAAGGCTTTTAGGCGGCGAAGTAATTCGTCGGCATTCCGACCTACGTTACCAGCAACTACC
>JBDKHP010000440.1:0-7845 GCA_039797645.1 Bacteroidota bacterium | reverse complement strand
GGGTTTCAGATTATTGTTTCAGACACTGGAATTGGAATCCCTGCCGACAAATCGCCCCGAATATTCGACCGTTTTTACAGGGTAAGCACAAAGAACCTCTCCGTTGAAGGCATGGGCATCGGCTTATCTCTGGTAAAAGAATTTGTAGAACTGATGGAAGGCATCATAACCCTAGAAAGCAAATTAAATTTTGGCTCTATATTCACCATTGTATTACCCTATTACGCCGAGGAAGTCTCTGCAAATCCCGAAGAACACAACCTCGAAAGACTACGCGAGAAAGTTTCATTATTTATAGACACTGGCGAAATTCGCAAAGAATTCAGATCTCGAAACCAAGGACAACACAGCATCCTTATAGCCGAAGACAACCCCGAAATGCTAAACCTACTCTCCAACACCTTGGGAGAACACTACCACATACTATCCGCTACAAATGGCAAAGAAGCCCTGAGTTTAATCAAAAAGCACAGCCCCGACTTAGTAATCAGCGACGTAATGATGCCCATAATGGGCGGCCTTGAATTGTGCAAAAACATAAAAAGCAGCATCACTACAAGCCATATTCCAGTAATTCTACTCACAGCTAAAGTATTGATAGAAAACCAAATAGAAGGCTTAGAAATCGGGGCCGAAGAGTACCTCCTAAAACCATTCCACCCGAACATCCTACTGGCAAAAGTAGAAAACCTACTCACAATTCGCGACAAATACCGACAACTGTACAACACCGCCGTAAGCTCGCAAGACAATCCCGACGGCATCACCCCACTCGATGCTGAGTTTCTTAAGAAGCTCGAAGTATTTACAGAAGCAAATTATGCCGATCCCGAATTTAATATCGACCGCATTGCAGACTCCCTATTCGTAAGCCGTAGTTTGTTGTACAAAAAACTAAAAGCACTTACCGACCTTTCCCCGAACGACTTCATCACCGTCTTCAGGCTCAAAAAGGCAGTAAAATTACTTGGCGAAAACAAACTTTCCATCAACGAAGTAGCCTATTCAATCGGCTTCAACGACCCGAAATACTTTAGCCGCGTATTTCGGAAGTACTACAAAATGTCGCCGTCGGACTTTTCAGCGCAGAACACCAAAGACGCAAGCAAATAATGCCAAAGCAGTTGCCATTCACCAAGTTGCGTAGATGCGCCACCCAGCCTGTATCCTCGACATTCAAAAAAAAAGAAAATAAAAAAAATAATTAGAAGCTGAGACCCAACAATATTTTAGGCGACTGCTGCCGGCTATCCGCTTGTAGTCCTCGCGTTCGGGAACGAAATCAACTGGAAACATTTGTATTTCAATCGAATACCATCAGTTTGCTGACACGGCATCACGCCGCTGTGGGCTACCGCTACTATCCGGGCTAGTTCGGTCGGCAGCTTCATCTATTACGCCGTAGGTACACTGGGCAAGCTCTTTCTGTTGGCCGATGGCCATGTGGCCCATTAAGAATCAATCTTTGATTCGTCCCTCGCGAGAAGTGTGGCAATTTATGCACCATGTTTCAAACGCAGCTAATCGAGTAGCAGCTTGTCGGCGGTTTCAAAAAACACCGTGCAAGTTCCCAACCCATCAAGTCCGTTCGGCGTAAATGCCGGTCAGACGAACTGTCGCCTTGTTGTTTCCTAGCAGAGAAGCCACTCAAAAAAGAAACCATGTGGCAAAATCAGGGGCCAGGAGAATTCTTTATTGTACACAGAAAAATGTAATATTGGGATTAATCAAACCTATAAAACAGAAAAGATGAGCTATTATTTTCGCACCACACTAATTGCACAAGACTTTGAAGCCGCAATTGCTTATGTTACCGAAGCACTAAAAAAAGGAGGCTTCGGGATCGTTACAGAAATTAATATGCAAGCAACCCTGAAACAGAAGATTAATGCCGACATTCGTAAATACCACATTTTGGGCGCTTGCAACCCAAAATTTGCCTACGAAGCCCTACTCCTTGAAGATAAAGTAGGCCTACTTTTGCCCTGTAATGTCGTGATTGAAGAATCCGAAACGGGCGAAATTATAGTAAGTGCAATAGACCCCGTATCGGCTTTGCTGATGACAGAAAATAAAGCCCTGGTATCTGTTGCCGAAGAAGTTCAGCAAAAATTACGCGATGTGATTGGTAATTTGTAAGCGAAATAGACCCGAAAAAGGCGCAACGATTTGTTTCGTTGCGCCTTTATTTGTTGAATCGTACCCACGATGGGAAGCAAAATGGCTCGATGAATTTATTATGCCACAAGCAATTACAGATGTTTTGCGCCTGCCTCGATTGTATGGGTAGCGTGTCGGGAGAAAGGTGGTGCGCCACATGGCCACAGGCCAACTGGTGGGTTTGCCCCGCGTACCTACGGCGTGGATTTGGAAAGTGGAGCACGGTCTAGCCCGGATAGTAGCGGTAGCCCACAGCAAGGTGATGCAATAGCCTTTTGTACAGGGGTTTGATTGAAATACAACGGCTACCAAGTGACTCCGTTCCCGTTTGCGAGGACTACAAGCGGATAGCCGGCAGCAGCCCTCTATTTGAAAAGTTTTGCGACCGCTCCTTATCCTTATTTTTTTGTTTTTTTTCGGGTGGCGAAATTTAAGTTTTATGCTTTAATTTGCTTATATTCAGTAATAACCAAGGGGTTTTACAACTTTAGACTCTTCGTTTTCGGGGATTTAGATGGGTATGCGGTATGATAGTTTTACGAGAAAAATATTCTCGGGGTAGCCGTGGAAAAGTTTGTTGAGATTGTCGCCCAATTCGTATTTTCCGTCGGCCAAATAATGCTCGCGTCCTTGCGACCAGACCAAGAAAAGGATGGAACCTGGCCGATATTCCCAACGTAGTACGAGGTTGGAAATGAAGTGTTTGGTATTGAATTCTGGGGTCGAAAAATTATAACTATAGTTCGGTGTTGTTACTTTGAAGGTTTCGTTGGGGGTGTCGTACTCCATTTGGGCTGCTGGAATGGCTTCAAAACGTTGGGCGTAGTCTTTTGAATCGGCTTGGGCAGTGGTTTTGTAGTTGCTGAAATCGCCAGCTCCTACGAAGGGTTGTCCGTAATACTGTATGGACATATCGGGCGTGATGCTATAGTCGATTCGGAAAAAGGTAACAAAGTTGCGCTGGTCTATTGAGCCAAAAATATATTGGGTGGGTATGGTTGCGCCGTTGATGTCTTCGCTCACTTGGGTTACGTATTGCGACCGTTGGTGGGCTTGTTCGATACGGGTGTTGACGGATATTTTGAGGGACTGTATGGGCCTGTAGTTGAGGTTTAGCCAGGCTTCGGTGCGGCGGGCATTTTTCTCGTCGCCCCAGTAATTCCACATTCCTATTTCGCCTTGAAGCTTCTTGCGTTCGTCGGACGACACAACGATGTAGTTGCTGTATCCGCCTCGTTCGTAATACATTGGCCCGCCTCGCAATTCGCTCATGGATTTATTGGGGCCGTCGTAGTTTTGCCCCAAGCCCACGGACCAGTAGTTTTTGAAGTTGGTATTCCAGTTCATTTCGACACCCCAATAGAGCAAATCGCTGCCAAAATTGTGCCCGATCCATTGTGCGGCGTCGAGATTCATATTGCGGAAGATGGAAAAGGGAGTGTCCCAACGGTAGCCAACCCAACCGAGTTCGTTTATTCTGTCGGCGGTGCGCATAAAACCCAAGTCGTTGGAATCGAAACCGGGTGAACGCCAGGTGCCAGATAGAAGGTAACGCCAGCCTTTGGAACCGCCTCGGCCAAAGGCCAACTCGCCGGAATTGCCCGAAAGGTTTGTGCGCGTGGGATCGTAGTGTAGGTAATCGGCGTCGGGGCGTTGCATGTATCTTCGGTGCGAGGTTTGTAGGTTGTCTATCGCTGCGGTATCGCCGTTTATGGTGCTAAAGCTTAGGTTTCCACGGAGGTAGTATTTCTTGTCTTTCCAGAAATGGGCAAAGTCGATGCCGCCGGTATAAGCAGATTTTGGCAGAAATTCGAGATTTTCGGTAGTAATGTCGCGGTTTGTTGCCGTGAGCATCGCACCAATTTGGGTGTTACCTTTGTTGATGTCTTTCTGCACGCGCCCCAACAAATAATTCGTAAGCGGTTCTACCTGAATACGTTCCGATTCCCAGCCGTGGTCTGTATTTGTTTTGAGGCTTGCAAATTCCTGTGCCGTAAGGCTTTCTACAAGCCCAACAGACCATCCGTGTTTTGTTTTTCCAGTGAATTTTACCGCACCTAAAATTCGCGAATTTTGTGGCATTTTTAGGTACTGATTGTCGGAATTATAATCTGGCCAATAACTTGGCCCGTGGCCAATACGTCTGGAATAGAATAGGTTGTCGCGACTAAGGCTTCCCCCAAAATTACTCAATCTGAATTGGGTAATATCGCCACCTTCTACAAAAAATGGTCGTTTCTCTGAAAAATAACTCTCAAAACCACTCAAATTAACTTCCGAAGGATCTGCTTCTACCTGCCCAAAATCTGGCATAATAGTAAAATCTATGGTAAAATCGTTGGTTATGCCAATTTTTCCATCAAGACCCATGAGACCTGAAAATTCATGGCCTTTTTCGAGAAATGGATTGCCAGGTTCGGCTTTGTAACTATGGTATTTGCCCACGGTATAGGGCGTAAATTCTATTTGTTTTTTGGGGGCAATGCCGTCGAGTCCGGTAAGCGTACCGAAGTGACTCACCCAGCCGCTCTGCTCGCTTGGAAAGTTTGCCCAAAGCGATAGCTCCTGCTTGCGAAAGACGTACCGCGCCACCTGCATACCCCAACTCGTGCCAGATTTGTCGAACCTGAGCTGATCCATCGGGATTCGCATTTCGGCAATCCAGCCGTCCGAAACGATCGTTGTTTTCACCTCCCAGATTGGATTCCAGTTATTGTCCTCATTATTGCCATCGTCGGTAGAAAGGGCATCGCTTTTCACCCCAGCAGCACTCACCAGAAACATAAACGACGTACGCTTGTCGTTGTAACTATCTAACTCAATGCCCACCATATCGCCATCGCGACTGTCGCGGCGGGCAAGCCGACTTTCTATTTTCTCCGACACTGAATCCTGTGCATAAATTGCAACGTAAAGGTTCTCATTATCATAAAGTACTGCAAATTTCGACGCTTGGCTCGGAGCGAAACCGTTTGCGGGTTCGCGTTGGGTAAAATTATTGTTCCAACTCACATTTTGCCAATCCTCTTCGAGCAAAGAACCATCAATTTTTATTAAGTTTGAAGTCCTTTGGGTACGATAGGTAGGCTGAACAGCGGTTTGAGCTATCGCAGCAGTCGCGACAACGAGAAGCAAAAAAAGAACTACAAATTTAGACATCTTAATAATTATTAAACAGTATTTTTCGCTTAGCAATGATTAAGCCATTTTATACAAACCACAATACACCAATAATTTAAGAAAAATAATAAAAACGAATTCGTGATATATTTTTACACTCAACATATCAATATCGAACAAAAAGAACAGCCATGTTGCAGACAAACAAAATAAACGACATATTTTCGATCCGTTACACCCAATCGGCGGGATTAATCACCCAAAAGGCAAACGACGGACTGATAATCGTTCCTATTTCAGACCAACTTAAGCACGCAAAGTCCATTGTCGCACTCAAGCAAGTTGGCGCATTTATATGGGAACAGTTCAACGGGCAAAACACCGTAGCCGACATTAGCGAATTAATATCCCAGCATTATGATATAGACCAAGTTACAGCAAGCAACGACTTATTGGAATTTATAGAATCTTTAGACAATTTAATTACCCCTCTTAATTAAAAAAATATGCCAGAAAGCAATCCTACAAAAGAAATCTACCAAAAACCGGTAGCCGAGATTATCGCCCTCGACAACGAAGTAGCACTCGTAATGAATTCTCCCGCACCCGATCTCAATTCTTCGCCCACCGACGAAGGTGGCGACGAATTCTCCTAGCCAAACGAACAGCACCCGTAAATAAACCCACCCCTAAACAGTCTCGACACTAAATCAGACTGTTTTTTTTTGTACTCCTAAACCACAACTAAATGACACATACACAAGCCATTCAACTTCAACTTGCCGAACTAAAAATCGCAATCCACTCCGACTATCAGTTTGAAATCCCCGACGCACTAGCCCCGTTTTGCGAGCCGCCCCAAATCGCCCCAACCGATGCCACAGTACGTATTACCAACGAACTCTTCCCGAATCTGCAAGCCGATCATAAAATTTTCGAAGCCAATTTCGAGATGTATTCTACCGCCCCCCTTTGGCAAACCTACCAGCAAGCCCCGCACCTCATCGTCCGCGCGGCAGCCTACGAAACCCGCAAATTCCCCGTAAGCGACCTGTGGTACGAAACCAATCAACACACACACTATACCCTCGGTACAAACAACCAAGAATCCAGCATTCTCAAACCATTCCACAACCCCATCGACTCGCTACTATATACCCACATTCTGCACAATCACAACGCTTTAATGATCCATGCATCCTGTGTAGAAGCCCACGGGAAGGGCTATCTATTTGCAGGCTTTTCGGGTGTAGGGAAAAGCACCATGGCCAAACTTTGGGAACAACAAGGCGCCACCATTATCAACGACGACCGAATTCTGCTACGCAAACACAAGGATCAGATTTGGGCCTACAACTCACCCATGCCCTACCCTACACAGCCCCGAAAAACTAAACTTTCTGGTATTTTTCTCCTCGAACAAGCACCCCAAAATGAAGCCCTGCGCCTCACAGGAATTACTGCCAAAGCACACACAGCAGCTTTTTGCATCCAACACAATTTTTCAAAACATTTTACCACAAAAACTTACCAAATAATAACCGATTTGTTCGCACAAATACCAATATTCATACTATCAGTATATCCTGACAAAAATATAGTTGAATTTGTAAAAAAATTAATATGAAAGACAATAAGAAAAAAGAAATAGAAGCACAAAAATTATTACTTCGCCATAAAATTCAACACAGCATACGCGCCACAGGCCTTAGCATGTACCCAACAATAATGCCTGGTTGGTGGATATTTACCAACCCAATAAACAACACCAAATTACAAATTGGAGAAATCGTTGTGTTCGCACAAAAAGACGAACTCGTACTACACCGCATCGTACAAATTAACGCCAACAAAATACTCACCCAAGGCGACCACAACCACACCCACGACACATGGCTTCAGCGCGACGAAATTTTCGCCCGAGCCACCCACGCCGATTTTTTTGGCAAGCGCACCAATCTACACACAAACCTTCGCAACAAACTCAAAGCGATATACCTATACCGAAGCAAACTATTGCGCACCACCGTACTCAAAATCCTGAAAATAAAGCACTAAACAAAGCCCTATTTTCACCAATCCGAAAGAAAAAAAAGAAAAAAAGAAAAAAAAGATTAGGAGCGGGAGCCTAACTTTACTTATAAAAGGCGGCTACCGGCTCTTAGCAGTAGTCCTCGCGGACGGTAACCCAATCACTTGGCAAGCTTCGTATTTCAATCAGAATATTGTAGAAAAAGGTAACTGCATCACGCCGCTGTGGGCTACTTGCCGCGATCCGGGCTAGACCCATCGGCAGCTCCATTTGTAACGCTGTAATTTCCCAAGACCATCACTTTCAGTTGGCCTACGGCCATGCCACGAATCCGCGACACAGGTAATTCCCAATGCCCCCGAACCACCATCAGACCCAATTTCTAAACCCAACCCCACACTCAAAAATAGCCCTCACGTTCTGTCTGAAGTTCTTCCAAGTTCAAACCCAGAAGTTCCCACTCGTCAAAGCAAGACTGCAATTTCTCTTTAAGTTCGTTGTATTCCTTAAAGAACGCATCCCCTAAATCGCCC
>JBDKHP010000439.1:0-2877 GCA_039797645.1 Bacteroidota bacterium | reverse complement strand
TCTAATGCACTTACGGTTAATTGTGAACCGCCACACGCCGTTGCTCAAACCGTACAAAAACAACCCACTTAAATCGAAAATTCGCGGAAGTGTATTTCCTCGAAGAAAAGCCAAATTCATTATAACAAATTCATTAAAATCCAGAATGAAAACAGAACACAGTATCACATACAACTGACAATCAGAACACTAAAAAATCTACTTGTATAACATAATAAGACAGATTGAAGCTCAGATTGTAGCTAACGTCCAGAAATAGAAATTCGACCTATTACAGCACAGTTAAGAAATAAAACAAATCTAGTAAAACAACAATTAACTGTATATCAACAAATTAACACCACACATTAATAAAATTTCAATTCCGCATAGCCCCAAACCAAGCTTTCGGTATATGCAGCGATATGTATTTACATGCCTTTGCTAAGTGTACTTTGTACCCAAACAAAGAAAAAAAAACGCAAACAAAAAATGAAAGAACAAATCCAACTAAGGGGGATGGATATTTCACACAACAAACACGCATCTCGCTTATTTACAATCAGTTAAAAAAACAAAACATCACAAAAAGGGGACAAATACAACATCGCAAAAAGCGACAAAACAGGTCGGAAGGCGGTAAAGGAATAAATACCCATGATTAAGGTAATCTGCACAAAACAAAAGCCCCGAGTTAGTACCATTTCAATCCAGTGGGGTCCTGTATTAACGGCCCAATGCCAGAAAGAAAGTTGAATTAAGTACGTTTGAATCGAGTCTTTATAGCGCAAGCAAAACATTACAAATCCCGCATTCTGCCGTCAGAATCGGCTTAGTTTAAAGCAGCAAATTCCGACAGAGAACCATCCCGAAAACAGCCCCAGACGAAAAAAAAACAACAATAATTAGGCGCTGTAGCCCATCAGTATTTGTAAGGGAGGCCGCCGCTTCACAATTGAGTTGCGGCTTCGACCCCTCATCCTTATTATTTCTGTCGGTAGGGCTGTTCTGCGAATTCATTATTATTAGGTATTGGGGAAAGCCAAAAAAATGTTGAACTTGCGTTCGTAATTCATCGTATGGCTTTGAATGCGTTTTTTTGCTCGGAGCCGAGGCTTTCAACTTCCTGAAATTGAAGATTATGAATCGGATTAATATGTTCTTTTTGTGGGCTTTGCTCGCGCTCGTATTTGTGGGTTGCGAAAAAATAAAATCGTACCCCGAAGTGCCTCGGGTGGAATACGATGCCTATAAAGTGTCGCTTTCGCCAGATATTTTGCAGCCGGAATTGCTGAATTATGATGTGACATTCAAATTTCGGGTGGAAGATGGTAATGGCGATATTGGCCTAGGTCAGGGTGATACTTTGGGGGTGTTTGCGCCTAAAAGCAAGTATTATTTCAATTTGTTTGTGGCACTGTATCGGAAGGTTAATGGCGTTTATGTGAAAGATGCGAACGCTACTGGCTGGAATTGGCGGTTGTCGGACAAAATGATTCGTACGGGTGGCAACAAAACGCTGATTGCCGATGTGGAAAAGACAAACACCTTATTGCCTGACGATTTTACGGCGGTGGATACGGTGCGCTTCGAGTTTTATGTGGTAGATCGTGCGCTGAATTCGAGCGATACGATACATACGGATGATATTCCATTTCGGGTACAGACGGATGGTTATGTGAAGAAAACGGGGAATTGATTCCCTTTTAGGAGACTTTCAGAAATTGTCTCGAATTTTAAATTTGTGTAAATGCAACTCAGACTGATTACTTCTAATATGAAAATGGCCGATTTGGTACATCTTAACTACCATTTGGCCTTGGTTATCAACCGTTTTGGTATTAAACTTGGCTTCGGCGACAAAACGATTGAGGAGATTTGTGGGGAACATAATATTGATGCTGACTTTTTTGTGGAGATTGCCAACGCCTTTAATGATAAGGATTATAGGCCACGCAAAAATCTGAAAAATTTCCCAGTGAAACAGACTGTGAGCTATTTGCAGCATACGCATTCGTATTTTATAGACGAAGAGTTGCCGCGTATTCAGCGGCTTATAGACAATGTGATTGATGCGAATTCGAGTCAGAAAAAAGGGTTTGTACTGATGAAAAATTTCTTTCGTGAGTACCAGGAAGAGCTGACGGCGCATATTCGGCGTGAGGAGAAAACGGTGTACCCTTATGCGGTGTATATCGAAAATGCGTACAACAACAGATTGATAGACAAACAACTAACGGATGCCTTGTCGATGTACTCGATGGAGACGTATGCACGTGAACACGAGGATGTGGAAGAGAAGTTGTTCGACCTGAAAAACATTATTATAAAGTACCTCCCCCCGCCTACTGATAACCGGTACTACAACGAAATCCTATTCAATCTTTTCCGCTTGGAATCGGACCTAAATGAACATTCCCGTATTGAGAACACAGTACTTGTGCCTGTTATTAGGCTGATGGAAAGTGAATTACGAAAGCTTACGAATTAATTGATGGTATAGGATGAATCACAAATTTTCTTTGGTTATTGCACAACCTAATTATCTGCTGCGACGCGGTGTACTTTCACTTCTGCAAGAGTATGCAAGCTTCGACCCTATTTGCGAACTCGAAGAAAATGGGACTTTATTTGAACAACTCAAACAGTTTACACCAGACTATGTGGTGATTGATGTGAACTTTTTTGCGACTGAATTGGCAAACTTGAATAGCTCGAAATTGTTTAGGCCGTCAAAACAAACTAAGTATATTGGGGTGCGTCCGCTTACAACTGCTGCTGGCTATACAGAATCGGAATACGAGGATATTCTCCAGTTTTTCGACCTTGTGGTGCTGTGTAACGACACCAAGCAACAGCTGGGGGCGGCGCTTCAACCGGTTTTCGAACACGATGGTT
>JBDKHP010000438.1:0-3766 GCA_039797645.1 Bacteroidota bacterium | reverse complement strand
GAATTTTTATAATGTATAATACCTTGAATAGATGATAGTTATTTGCACGAATATTTTTTTTCAAAGAAAAAGAATGCTTTTTAGAGTGGACTCATCTAGGTGAATCACTCAAAATCCTCCATATAATACTCCGCTTTGTACACGCGGGAAATGGTCGTGCCGAAAATATGAAACTAAGGGATTGGGACGGGTGCGATAGACTCAGGGCAACTAGGGAACGAATGGGGCAGACTCTGTACTATTGTTGACCAATGCCTATTTTTTCCCGAGTGTTGGACTACAGACAAGCTTTTACCTCTTAATCTGCTGTCCGAACAATGTGGGGTAAAACAATTACGGACTATAATTTTCTAGTGTAATTCGGGACGCGCCTTTTAGTAGAACTCCGAATTGACTGAATACGCAAAACGCCACATGGCCGTAGGCCAAAGAAAGTATCGGCCCTGCGTACCTACGGCGTTACAAATGGTGCTGCCGATGGGTCTAGCCCGGATAGTAGCGGTAGCCCACAGCGGTGTGATGCGGCGGCAGCAAGCTGATGCCATTCGACTGAAATACAATGGTTTCCAGTTGATTTCGTACCCGAACGCGAGGACTACAAGCGGATAGCCGGTAGCCGCCGTATATAAGTAATGTTTCGCTCCCGCTCCTTATATTTATTTTTTTGCTTTCGGTATGCTCGGTTGCTTTTGGGGCTTCTTAGGTTTGGCGTGTTTGTCGGTCGTTTTTTTTGGGGTCTTGGTTTTCAATTTTCTGCGCAATGGTACGTTAAATTATATTAATAGCGGGTTATAATGCTTGGCGGTATGTGCTATTTTTACGATTCTGGTTAGCGTGCATTGGACAGACGGTGCTATATTGCACCGTGTAGCGAGCATTGACCTGTGACTATTGGCTTTTTGTATATGCTGTGTATAAGTGCCTTACGATTAAAATATGATATTACATAATTTTACATATTTACTAAACTTGTTACCATGAAGTGGATACTAATTCTGATGCTTTTTCTCCCATTTTGGCTTAAGGCTCAAAAAACAACTATTTCGTACCCCGATGGAAAACCTCAGGCGGAGGGTATTATGTACGACGAAAAGGAACATGGTCTGTGGACGTATTGGGATAAAAATGGGGTAAAAACGCATCAGATTGAATACTTTTTGGGTAAGATTCATGGGCATATTACCTATTTCTATGCCAACGGACACAAACAAAGTAGGGGGCGGGTGCATTTGGGCGAGTTGTGGGGTTTGTATCAGGCTTGGTATGACACGGATACTTTGCAGGAACAGGGTTACTACAAAGGGGGCAAGCACGATAGCTTGTGGGTGACGTTCTATGCCAACGGCAAAATGAACAAAGAGGTGTATTATTACACAGAAGATTCGTTGGAAATGCGCAATTTCTGGAACGAAAACGGAAAACTTCTTGTGTCGCAAGGTAATGGTTTGTTCGAGAATTATTATGCCAACAAACAGCTCGAAAGCAAGGGGAATTATGCACATGGTTTCAAAATGGGTAGCTGGATTGCGTACTATTCTACGGGTCAGCTGAAATTTAAGGGCGATTTTGTGGCCGGAAAACCTGCGGGTGTCTGGAACGAGTTCTATGACAATGGCGCGAAAAAATCGGTGCTTAATTTCGATAACGGACTGAATACGACGTGGTTTGTGAACGGCAATATGGAAATGGAGGGCGCGTTGGTGCACGGACTAAAAGAAGGTGTTTGGAAATTCTGGACAGATTCTGCCCAATTGAAAAGTGTTTCAAATTATCACTTAGATTTGTTGGATGGACTTTCGAAACGCTACTTTCGGTTGGGCAAGATTGAGTCTGAGATTCATTACAAAGCTGGTGTGAAACAAGGCGAGGCAAAATGGTACAGAGAAAACGGCGAACTGGATATTGTAGGGAATTTCGAGGGCGATGTGCAGGAGGGAAAATGGACGTATATGAGTACCCGCAACCAAAAGGGCAACGAGGGTTTGTATGTGCATGGTGCGATGCAGGGCGTATGGTCTTGGTGGTACGAAAATGGTAAAAAATGGAAAGATGCTGAATATATTGACGGACGTAGGCAAGGTAAATATACGGTGTATTACGAAACGGGTGAGGTGAGTCACGAGGGGCAGTTCGACCAAGGTTTTGAAACCGGGCATTGGGTAGCTTACCATCCGCATGGCGACAAACGCTCTGAAGGCGATTTCAAGGTGGGGCAGCTCGACGGTACTTGGAAAGAATGGTACGAAAATGGGCAGCAAAAATTTGTAAGCACATACAAAGAAGGCATCAAAAATGGAAGCTTTAAGTATTGGTACGAAAACGGCACGCCACAATTGGAAGAAGTGTATGCGAATGGTACACTCAACGGCCCTCGAACTTTGTTCTCGGAAACTGGAGCGATTGTCTGCGCGGGTATTTACCACGGTGGCAAACGCGATGGCCACTGGATTTACAATACGCCTACTGGTTCGCCGATGCGGGAAGAGTTCTATGCCGAAGACAAAAAAGTGGGCAAGTGGAAAGAATGGGACAATAAAGGACGACTGACTGAGGTGCGTTCGTATGCCAACGATCAGATTGATGGCCTGTGGGTTAGCTATTACCCGAGTGGCGCAACAAAATCTGAAATCAATTTCAAGAATGGCAAACGCGATGGTGTAAGCCGAACCTATAAATCTAACGGCGCTGTGGAAGAGGAGCTATTTTTCAAGAATGGTGCTCCCGATATAAAAACGCCCGATAGTTTCAAACTCCCGCAGGAACAGCCCAAAATGAAGAAAAAGAAAAGGAAATAAGGTTTACTCTTTTCCCTCTTTTGCCAGATAACTGGAGGGCGATTTGCCATATTGCTCCCTGAAACATTTGGTGAAATAGGAGGGGGAACTAAAACCGACCATATAGCCTATTTCTGAGAGTTGGAACTTGTTGCTTTCCATGAGTTTTATGGCATTTTTGAGGCGTATGGTGCGGATGAATTGTGTGGTAGATTGCCCCGAAAGGGATTTGATTTTGCGCCACACATGGGTGGAACTCATATTGAGATGGGCTGCCAAATTCTCGACAGATAATTCGACACTCGAGATATTGGTTTCGATGTAATTGATCGCTTTCTCTAAGAAATCCTGATCCAAATGGTTTTCGGTGATTTCTTGGGGCGATATATAGACATCTTGACTGAATCGTTTGTAGAGTTTCTGACGTGTTTCTATCAGGTTTCGGGTTGTGAGTTCGAGCTGTTTTACATTGAAGGGTTTGGTAATATAGGCATCTGCTCCTATTTCTAGCCCCATGAGCTGATCTTCGAGGGTTACTTTGGCGGTAAGTAATATTATAGGAATGTGGCTCGTAACAAGGTTCTGTTTGATTCGCTTGCAAAACTCAATTCCCGATAGGTTGGGCATGATTACATCGCTGATTATCAGATCTGGAATGAGATCTTTTGCCATTTCGTAGCCTATTGCTCCGTCGGCGGCTTCTATTATTTTGTACTGTGCCGAAAAGGCATATTGAATGTATTTCCGAAGTTCATAATTGTCTTCGACCAAGAGAATTGTGGCTGCATTTTGTGGAGCGGTGAGCTGGCTGTAGTTCGGACTTAGCGCAAATACGCTGGTGTCTTTGGCTTTGTGACTCGGAGTTTGGCTATTCGAACTTAGTTCTTTTTTTGTGAAGTGTTGTTTGCCCAAAGGCATAAGTACTGTGAATGCGCTCCCCTTACCAATTTCGCTTTGGGCAGATATTGTACCATGGTGCAATTCGACGAGGG
>JBDKHP010000437.1:0-3450 GCA_039797645.1 Bacteroidota bacterium | reverse complement strand
GATTTTTGTCCCAAATAACAAAAGCCATGTCCATACCATCTTTAGATTCCCGAACCTCCCCAGTCTGGTGTAAGGCTTGCTTCACTGCACCTCTTAATTCATCAAGAAAAAAGGCAGCATTCCGAGTTCCAATTTTTTGTGTGGCAATTTCCCTTCGTAATAATTCAGTAAGTAAACTACTACCTAGCATACTCATAAATGCACCAGGAACGCCATGTCCTGTACAATCTGCGAGTGCAAAATACACCCTGCCGTCGTACTCTTGAAGCCAAATAAAGTCACCGCTAACAATATCTCTTGGTCGAAAGAATAATATGTTTTTGGGAAAAACGGTGTCTAATTGTGAGGCTTGTGGAAATACAGCTCGTTGAATACGTTCAGCATAATGAATGCTGTCTGTAATACGTTTCGATTGCCGCAATACTGTATCCCTTTGAAATTCAAGTTGATCCCGTTGTGTGGTTATCTCTTCATTCTGAAGTTTTATCTCCTCGTTTGCGTTTACTAACTTTTCGTTTGCTTGGGTTGCATTTTGGATAGCAATATAACTGTCCATAATGATGTCGGCAATCCAGATACTCAAGACCCCAGATACTAATACAAAGGCAGAAAAGTATATTGAAAGTGCATCGTGTAGAGGCGCTCTGTAAAACCCCCAAGTTAAAATAAAAAAAAAGGAAATAGTCTGAAAAACGATAACAAATTTACTAATACGTAAGGCTCCTAGAATATTGAAAACCATGACGATAAGCACCATAATCTGTAAACCTTGGTCTATACTATACGGTGTGGGTATGTGTCCGCTTAGAAGGCTTTTTACAAAAATTAAAACCATGCTAATCTCGGCAAGTACCGAGAGGTAAGGGATTTCAAATTCAAATTTTTTGGCTTTAATTGCCTTTCTTGTTTGCAGCGCTATATACAATGATATACTGATACTTACAAAAGCAAATCCCGTCCAAAAAGGATCGAGAAGCATTGAGAGCCTGTGCTGAAAACTCAAAGTAACTACATCGGCAAATATCAACCCTAATAATATAAAAAACCGGTAAGCATTGATTTGATGCTCCATAGCCATTGCATGGGCTTCTACAACACGTTTACCAATACCATAACTACAACGATTGAGAATAAATAACTTCACAACAAACTCCTTTCAATTTGAAATCGGGTACGAATTTAAAACAAAAAAGCTACCAACGGTAGCTTTTTTGAATTTCACCTAGCTAAATCTAGGCCAAGACGATATTGGAATACTCGCAAAAATCAGAGAATTACATACCCATAAGCTTGCGCAAATCTTCTTCGTTACCTTTTACTTTATCTTTTAGGTCTTGTTTGATTTGTTCACGAACCTGAATGTCAGTTTGATACAAATCGTAGAATAGAGTAACCTGCACTTCAGTCATACCTGGTTTTAGTTGCGAAGCAGCACGATTTTCTTTCATGATTTTCTTCATGCCTTTTTTAGGAATCTGAGAGCGATAAAGAAGTACTACTGGTTTAACATCTTTTAGCTTGGCAGAAGTAATCGTTTTGGCAGATTGTACAACCTCTGCAATAGACTCAGCATCTACGTTACTTAATTGCGCGTTCGCAACGTTAGCAGAAACCAAAGAAGCCACTTGTGTTTCAAGTTTGCCAGCAAGTTCAATTTTCGCCATCTCCATTGCCTGCATTTGCGCAGCAGTTTTATTGCTCGCTACACCGTTGCCAGAAGCCCAGATAAAAGCATCTTTCTCTTCGCCTGTAGTGAGGTCAATTTTCTTCATTTCTTGCTTAATCCAAGACTCTTCAAGCATTTTAGCCAATGGACGCTCACCAGGGGGTACTTGCCATCCGCCTACTTCCTCTAGTTCTTCTGCTTCTTTACGAGCCGATTTAATCGCTTTGTCTTTTACGCGATCCTCCCACATTTTACGTTCTTTGATCAGATCTTCTCTCGTTTTCATCTGAGCTTGTGCCTGATTTGTTTGAAGTGCCAAAATGGCAAAGAATACAACAGATAATATAACTGCGAACTTTTTCATAATGTAATTATTAGTTTAGAGAATAATTAATTTTCTTGGTATCGAATTTACAATTCTTGGTTCGGTTGATTTCCCAAAAATCATTTCCCTTCGGACGAACAATCTTATTCGAATGTTACATCTTAGAATGCAATTGGAGCAGAAAAAAACACCCCTCAATGTGTAGAAAATATAGTATTGTACTTATTTTTAGGTATATATGTAATATTCATAGATTTTTATTTTTATACTAACTTTTACTTACTGGCACTAAGGTCGAAACAAAAAATTGCTTCACAAAATCATTTTCAATGTCCCCACCGTAATATTGTAAAATTTGGGTTACTTAGATGTACACATACGACGACAGCGGATAAACAAAACTCTTGATGTCAATTTATAATTTATACTTACATTAAACTCGAATCTTGTTACCTTTTGTACCACTCGAACGTCTTTAACGAAAATAGGATTTTTTATTCAAATACTTAGACAATGAAAAAACTAAAAATCACCACCTCAATTCTGTGCATACTTCTATTTACCCTGCAAGGTATGGCACAGATTGATATAACCGATCAATTCAAAAAAGATTTCGACAAATTTAAGTCAGAATCTGAAGAAACCTTCGATGAATTTGTGATCGCCAACGATCAAGAATTTTCCGAGCACCTTCGTAAGGCTTGGGAACAGCTTCAATCTGTGGGGCAACTCAAGCCACCTTCAGATCCGAAGCCAAAATCTAAACCCGTAGCCGAAAAAAAAGTAGAATTAAAGCCTCAGGAAATCACCATTAAAGCAGATTCTGCTGTAGAACAACCATCTGTAAATTCACTGAGTTCTGCACCAATAAAACCAAAAAGTGAACCTGCTACTTTTGCAGTGAATGAAGTGACTGCCAGCTTTTTTGGAAAAGATATCGACTTTAGCTACGATAAGTATTTCCTTACAACGGTGGAGACCCCAGTAAACAACAACGTAATTGCCGACTATTGGGATATGATGATCGGAACTAACCACTATCAACTCATCGACCAATTTCAGGACATCAAAACATCCATGAACCTCAACGACTGGGGATATTATGAACTTGTATTTGCCACTGCTCAGAAAATTTGTCCGACCGACCTGAACGCAGCCAAACTGCTCACCTGGTTTATACTCACCAAATCTAACTACCAAGCGAAAGTTGGATTCTCTCCAAATGGGGTACATCTATTACTTGCATTCCAGAACCAAATTTATTCAAAACCCTACTTCAACGTAGATGGAAAGAAGTACTATGTACTCGACCGTGTTGACAGACTCTCAACCTACCGACAAGACTATAAAGTTGCCACCGAGGAAGTAAGCCTTGACATCAACTCCCCTCTAAAAATTGGGGCCGTAATCGAAAAACGCAACCTTACATTCGAGTACGAAAACAAAACCTACAACTATA
>JBDKHP010000436.1:0-4882 GCA_039797645.1 Bacteroidota bacterium | reverse complement strand
TGATCCTTCATCAACGCAATCAGCGGTGTAATTACCAAACAAATACCCGGCATTGCCATAGCAGGTACCTGAAAAACCACAGATTTACCCCCGCCAGTTGGCAACAAACCCAAAGAATCGGCCTTTGCATCGCCCACCGAACGAATAATTTCTTCCTGCAAACTCCGAAAAGTTTCATAACCCCAATACTGTTTTAAAACGAGCCTATAATCAATTGGTTGCATAAAAAATGGAATAAATCTCAGTTCAAAATTAACACGAAAAGCCCAGAAAAGCGCATAATTCACAAAATTTAGCTATACACAAACCCGAAAAATAAACTCCTAGAACTTGTAGATTCCCACATCTAAAGTAACTTGCAGTACTATTAAAACGTTTTATTCAGAATTCACGAACCATTTTTTTATCAAAATTCACAAAAATGAAGAAAATTGTATTACTCATTGCCATCGTATTTGCCATCGCGGCTAGCAGCCAAGCACAAATCGAGTACGGCGTAAAATTCGGACTCAATTACAACTTCTCTGGCGTAGATAAAGTAGAAGTTCCCACAAGCATTACCGACATCACCAAAGGAACAGGCGACCGTGCCGGGCTACATTTTGGCGGTTTTGTCCGTTTCAAAGTCCCCCTCCTAGGCTTATACCTCCAGCCAGAATTACTATATACGCGCCTCAATACGTCCTACGTACAAAAAGCGGCAAATGGCACCAACGAAGACTTTAA
The DNA here is from genome assembly GCA_039797645.1 of Bacteroidota bacterium. Taxonomy (GTDB): domain Bacteria; phylum Bacteroidota; class Bacteroidia; order Bacteroidales; family JBDKHP01; genus JBDKHP01. Next base: position 4,156 of record JBDKHP010000436.1, on the reverse strand, counting down.
AATCGGCGTAAATCGTATCGACATCCCCGTACTTTTCGGACGCAAAATGCTTGGATTCACCCATATACATGCGGGTCCGGTATTCTCGTTCAATACCAACGAAATGATCTCTTTGGCCAACACCCACGATGCCTCTACCACCAAAATGAACCTCGGATTACACGTCGGTGTAGGCTTAGACCTAGGCCATCTCATCATCGACGCCCGTTACGAAACAGCACTCAACAAAACCGTAACCGAATTCCTCCTTGGCCAAGCAATCGGAGGCACCGATCAGCAAATACAGATCGACAACCGTCCGTCTATGATCCTCATCAGCGCAGCCTACAAATTCTAATACAACAGCCAGTCGTTCAACCGAACGATTGGCTGAACCCACCTTTCCGATAAAAAATAAAGAAAATAAAAAAGATAAGGAGCTGTAGCTCAACAATATTTGTAAAGGCGGCTACCGGCTCTTGGCTGTAGTCCTCGCAACGGGTACCCCATCACTTGGCCACCGTAGTTTTTCAATTGATCGGCAGCACGAATAGCCACGCCGCGCGTGCTGTGGGCTACTTGCCGCGATCCGGGCTAGTTCGGTCGGCAGCAGCATTTGCAACGCCGTAGGTTCCTAGGGCCGAAACTTTACATTGGCCGATGGCCATGAAGCAGACCCCGCCTAGCCCTTTGCACCCCACCAAGTAGCTTTATGCCAAAGCGTTTCGAGCGGGCCTTGTTTGTGGCCACGCATCCACCACGTACTCAATAAGCCCTGCAAAATTGCAAGCCCCAGCCCTATTGCTACCGCGTAGGCAGACCCCGTAAAACGATACAGCCCCAAACCAAAGCCATAATACAACGAAGATCCAATTACCGACTGCATCATGTAGTTCGACAAACTCATCCGTCCCATCGGCTCCAAAAAACCAAGCCACGCGCCCACAAGCTTTGTTTGGTACAACAACACAAAAACCGATACCCAAATCCACATCATTGCCATATTCACCCACGAAGTCGCGATTGTTTGAGCAAAACCCCTAGCAACAACACCAAGGCCAAGCGTCTCTGTTTTTGAACGTAGCACAAACAACGCAATATAGGCCAAAGCTGCAACTCCCAGGCTCATTTTCCAGAATCCCTTGTTGGCATCAGTCAATGCAAAGGCCGACTTTCGGCCCATCCAAATACCGAGCAAAAAAAGCGCAAGTGTCTGGAAAACGCGCCCATTTTCCCAGTTCCAATACAATACCCCAATTTTGCCGTTTGTCAGATTTCCGACAATCGTCCGTAAGAGCGAACTTCCGGTAACATACTCGTTCATTTTGCCGAAGTATGCCCAAGAAGTAGGAACTTTTAGCATCGTAGCTGGGTGAACAATTGCATCGAAAAAACCATAAAGAAGCACCGGTTGAAGCATAAGAATTACCACAATTCCCAACAATTGTTTGTCGGTCAGCCGCACGAAGGGTAGCATAAAGAAACCAATCAGTGCATAATTCGAGAGAATGTCGCCTTGGTAAAATGCAGAGTTTACAATTCCAAAACCCAGTAAAAGCAGCAAACGCCACGCAAAACGTAGCCTAAAATCGCTACCTTTTTCTGCCTGCCTTTCCGATTGAATATAGTAGGTAAGGCCAAAAAGTAGTGCAAATATTGCATACGATTTGCCCCCGAAAAGGAAGAAAAGCGTGTCCCATATTTTCTGATCGAGTGCAGGCATCCACAGGGGCAAATCTTTGGGAACAAAGTACAAATCGAAATGTTCGATGTTGTGGAGCAACATAATGGATACAATTGCAAAGCCTCTAAGGGCATCTACAACCGCCAACCGTTGGTTGGTGGCAGGTCGAGATTTCGGAATATCGTGCTTGTTAGGTTTCATCGGTGTAGTTTGTTGTACAAGTAGCGCATTTTTGCATACAACTTCTGGTAATCCTGTTTATGGAATGCTGTTCGGTGGGTTAAGCTTTTTCGTTAGAATCTAGCTCAATATTCAGCGCCTTTACTGAAATCCTAATCTCGTAGATAGAAAGCAACAACGAATACATAAGGCATATGAGACTGATGGCGAAGATAATTTCACCCGTAATTTTATAGGAAATAAACAGGGCAAACATCGAGATTACGCAGAGTAAGAGGCTCGTAATGCCCCAAAATTGCATATCGCGGATTAGGACGATCCGTTTGCGTAGGTTGACAATCTGGCTTTGAATGCGATCTTGACTACTTGTTGTGCTTTCTTTGTGTAGGTTGCGTATAAGGCCTGCAATTGTGAGGAATCTGTTGGTATAGGCCAAGAGTAGCAATGAAAGTGCAGGAAAGAGTAATGCTGGCGTTGTGAGTGTCATGTCCATGATCTGTGTTTTTTTGATTTTTGTAAAATTACAAATTTATGGACTGATGGTGCTCTGTAAATCTATTTGTTTCAGCTGGCAATATTGGGTAGTGTATTGGCTACATGGCCGTAGGCCAATGTAAAGTACGTGCCGCGCGAACCTACGGCGTTGCAAATGCTGCTGCCGCCCCAACTAGCCCGGATCGCGGCAAGTAGCCCACAGCATGTGTGGCAGTGGCCTTTTGTACTGGCGCGAAATTGAAATACGAGGGCGACCAAGTGATATAGTACCCGTTGCGAGGACTACAGCCAAGAGCCGGCAGCCGCCTTTACAAATTTTGTTGGGCTACAGCTCCTTATCATTATTTTTCTTTTTTTTTTGTTGGGAAGGGTTTTCGGACGAATGATCCACGGTGGTGATGTGTGTTTGGTGCTGAAATTGGGTTCTTGTGAGGGTTGTGTTAATAATTGGTGAAAAAAAGCCCCGCAAACTGTGTTGGTTGCGGGGCTATGGTTATGTGTGTGTTATTCTGCTATGAAATGGTAATGTGAACCGAAACGTGCGAAGGCGGCTTTGTCGAGCTCTTCTTGGTGATCGGGGTGGGCGATGCTGATGATGAGTTTCGCACGTTTTTGGAGCGATTGTCCGTAGAGATTTACCGCGCCAAATTCGCTTACCAACCAGTGCATGTTGGAGCGTGTGGTTACTACGCCTGCGCCTTGGTGTAGGGTTGGGGCAAATTTGCTCTGGCCTTTTTTTGTTACAGATGGCATTGCGATGATCGGTTTCCCGCCTGGACTCATGGATGCGCCGCGTATAAAGTCGATTTGCCCGCCTACGCCTGAGTAGTGTTTTGTGCCGATCGAATCGGAGCATACTTGGCCTGTGATATCGACCTGTACGGCTGAGTTAATGGCTGTTACCTTGGGGTTGAGGCATATCATGTTGATGTCGTTGGTATAGCCTACGTCTTTCATTACTACGCCCGGATTGTCGTCCACGAAGTCGTACAGTTTTTTGCTACCCATTAGGAATGTTGAACACATTTTGCCCCGGTCTATGCCTTTCATGGCGCCGTTTACTACGCCGCTTTCTACGAGTGGTAGAATTCCGTCGGCAAACATTTCGGTGTGTACGCCAAGGTTTTTGTGGTTGCCAAGTTGTGCAAGTACTGCGTTTGGTATGGCGCCAATACCCATTTGCAGGGTTGCGCCGTCTTCGATGAGTGCGGCGACATGGCGACCAATTGCGGCTTCAATTGCGTCTGGTTGGGTGAATATGGCTTCGATGAGTGGTGTCTCGTCGTAGCAAAAAATGTCGATATGGTCGAGGCTTATCATTGCGTCGCCAAACGCGCGTGGCATATTGGGGTTTACAACTCCGATTACTGTTGTGGCGTGTTGTACGGCAGCTAAGGTGGCATCTACCGACGTTCCTAGGGATACGTATCCGTGCTTGTCGGGTGGCGAAACTTGTACCATTGCGACGTCCACGGGTGTGTAACCTTCGCGAATGAGCCTTTGGGTTTCGTGCAAAAAAACCGGGATGTAATCTGCGTATCCTTCTTGGGTGTCGCGACGTACGTTGTGGCCTACGAAGAAGGATTCTAAGAAGAATATTCCTTCAAACTCTTTGCCTGCATAGGGTGCAGGGCCTTCGGTATGCAGGTGTTGTAGGGTGACACCTTTAATTTCTTTATTACGCCCTCTCTCGCACATGGCTTGGATGAGTTTCTGGGGGGCGCAAGCTACACTGTGAATGTGAATGCGGTCGCCGGATTTTATGACCTTTACGGCCTCCTCGGCTGATACAAAATTTATCGCTGGCTGCATTTCAAA
>JBDKHP010000435.1:0-3800 GCA_039797645.1 Bacteroidota bacterium | reverse complement strand
ATACAACAACGACGTTTCCTCTTAGAACTCATCGGAATGGCCGGAGTAAACTAAACAAAACGACAGCACAAAATCCCTGTACATACCTCATATACAGGGATTTTTCAAAAATAATTATTCGCGAATTTCTCTGATCTTAATCTTTCGGAACTGAATTGGCGAACCCTCATACATTAAACCAATTCTACCCGATTTCACACTCGGTTTACTCGCCTTATTCACCAAAATCCCGTTTAGTTTTTGCACAATCGAATCGTCGGCACAACGAATATAAATCGCATTCCATTCACCAATTTGCTTCTCGGCCTCAATAAATCGAGGCGAAATCACACTCCTACCCTTTTCAGTTTCCTTACCAGCAACCACAATACTAAGCTCATGCAATAAAATAAAATCGCCCGTTGCACCCTCTTTAATCTGAAATTGAATACCTTGAGGCCACAGAGTATCAGCACTTTGAAAGGGCATAAGGTACATAAGGCCGCTATTACGTTTCTTACTTTTTTGCGCGAGTGTAGTGTCTGGATTCCAACGGAATTCAGCAAACAGTTCGAACTCCCGAAACTCCAACTCCGTTTTAATATATCCCGGTTTAGGGCCTTCGAGGCAAATCATACCGTGATACACTTTAAACAAATCGTTGGCATTGCTATGCTTACCCGTTTCTGGTTCAAAAGCATACCAACCGTCAAGGTTTTTACCATTAAACAAGGCAACACGTTTTTGCGAAAAAACGCTTGCCGACGCACAAATACACACACACCAAACCAAGAGGAGCTTAACAAACGAAATACGAACAAAAAAATTGGTCCTATAAAAAAAATTAGTCATCATTTTGAATTAAAACAAGCAATTTAAAGAAAAAAACCATGTGGAACCAAATTAAACAATGCTTTCCACAAATTCCAAGATTTCTGCCACTATTTAGGTTGGATAGCCGCTGCAATAAGTTTAGCCATTTTCTTCACCGCAATTTCATTAGGGTGAATAAAATCTGGAAAATTCACAATTTCAATAGTCATAGGTTGGTATAAATCAATAAGTTGCAATTTATTTTTTTTGGCTAAACGCTCCAAAATAGGAATCACACCATTGGTAAGAGTAGAATCATTGATCCCCCAATTTGTTTTGAAAACAGGCACAGGCAAGCACATAAAAATCTTCGGATGGGTAGAAATTGTAGCAAGCGTATCAATCATGCTTTGATAATCGAGTTCAAAATTCTGGGGATTCCAGTTCTGAAGCTTCGTGTCGTTTGTCCCCAACTTAATCACAATAATATCTGGCCTAAAAGCAAAGGTATTAGAAAATTCCTTGGAAATCCAGAATGGGAAATTGCCATTTTTCTGCATCGTCGTAGCACTTCTCCCACAATTAAGCACCGTAAATTTGGGGCCTAAAATACTGTCAAGAACTACAGGAAACGCCGTTTTACTTTGAACAGCTAGGCCAGAACCTTCCGTAATACTGTCGCCAATGCAGGCGATTTTATAAATACGAGGCGAGCAAGCCGATAAAACAAGCAAAAGCAAGCCCCAAAAAACCAAATCATTAAATTTCATAAGTCACGATAGATAAGAGATTTAGACAATTGGTATAAGATCTAAAACAATATGTTAAGATACAAAAACTTTAAGCCTATGCAACTTTACAAACAAACAAACCAAAGCCAAAAGTTTCACAGCTAGATAAACCGATACAAAATTAAAACTCAACTAGCCAAAATTCTAAACAAAAACTAATAAAACCGCCCGAAAGAATAAAAAAAAGGAAAATAAAGAAAAAAATATTAAGGAGCTGTAGCCCAACAATATTTGTAATGGCGGCTACCGGCTCTTAGCAGTAGTCCTCGCAACGGGTACGACATCACTTGGCAATTCTTGCATTCCAATTGAGCCACTGTACCAAAGGCCATCCCACTCATGCTGTGGGCTACTTGCCGCGATCCGGGCTAGTTCGGTCGGCAGTAGCATTTGCTACGCCGTAAGTGCGTCAGGCAAACTAAGCAGTTGGCCTACGGCCATGTAAAGCCTTTCCTCCCACGGTTAAAACCGCTACAGACAATATACGTGAGTAAATTCCCCTCTCGAGTGGATACCGTAAGGCAGGATTGCATACTTCTATGGCGTAAATATTTGGTAATAAGAACTATTAAAGAGAAATAGCGGACCAAAATTCCCCAAAAACTCAAGCTATTTCCGTCCAAACACAAGGCAGCAGAGGCTAATTGAAGCCCACATCAAGCCTTGAGCGTTGGTTTAAAGAATCATCTTTACCACAAGGCGCCGCAACAATGCTGCATTCGGAGTACGAATTCACGTCGCACCCCGAATCTAGGCGTCTGCCATGTGAGTCTATTCTAAAACTACAGACCTATTTTTGGGCGATTTTACAGTGTATTTTATCAGCATTTCCTTGGTTTCATTAGATTGAAGTGCGACCTCCCAAGTAAGTTTGCCGTTTTCACTCTCGAGTATTGCGCCAGAAAGTTCCAGTGGTGAAACCTCTATTTCTTTGTCGCGGGAGATGGGAATCTGATCCGTAATTTTGCTGGTGATCGCATAGGCTTTGTTGTTGCGAATCGTAATTCGGTGGGCAATTGTTTGCTTTCGACTTGAACCAATGAATTGATTTTCAGAGAATTCTACTACACGTTCACGTTTAATGCTAATATTATTGTCGGCACCAAACGAAACTTGGAGTGTGTCGGTAAACTGTTCGGTATTGAGCGTCGATTTGCCGATAAACGAGTTGCCCAAATAGACATTCACTTCGGCAGAGAGCAAATCTTGTTTGTACCAATCTTTGATACTTCCAATCAAAAATACGTTTTCTGACAATTTAGGAACACTCTGATATTCAAAACTTGCAGGGAGTGTCGTTTCGCGGTAGGTTACTGTTGTGCTTTTGTTGTTAGACTCAATGGTTTGTAGCGCATCCACCATAAATTCCATCGCAGTTTCCGTTTTTGAACTGATGGTAAGGGGTCGGTTCATTGTGCCTTTGTTTTTCTTGGTCGTAATAAGCACCACTCCATTGGATGCTCTTGAACCATAAATCGCAGTAGCCGAGGCATCTTTGAGTACCTCAACTCTGTCAATAGCGTCTTTGTCGAGATCAGACACATCTGACATTACCACCCCATCGACGATGTACAATGGATTTTGCGCATCGCCAACGGAGGCCAAACCGCGTATCCGAACCTCAGAGCCAGCTCCGGGTGCTGCAGATTCTTGCTGTATTTGTACACCTGCCACTCTCCCTTGTAAAACAGAGGATATATCGGTGGGTTTCCATCGCACATACAAAGGCTCGAGTGTCGGGATTTGCGCTGACATGTCGGTCTTAGCAGTTGAAAGTGAAATATTTACACCCCTCCAGTCAACTCCTGTGGTTTGACTAATATTGGCTTTGTAGGAAATACTGAGCGGTTTATCATTGCCTTCAAAACGGATGTCGTAGGTCGGTGTCCACGAAGCCTTATCAGTTGTATAACTGAAATTTATTTTTGCTTTTTTTGCATTTTTTGCAGAAATTGTTACAAAAATTGTACTGGAGGCTTGTGTCGATTTAGACTGAATTGAATTTAATTGATTTTTTAGTCTAATCAGATCTTGATTGTAGGTACTTATGAGTCGTTGGCGTTTTAGGATTTCAAGATTTAAAACTTCCAACTTACTGCTATAAATCTCAGTAAGAGTGCGGAAAGCATCTGGACTAATTGATTGCTGACCACCTGTTATTTGTTTGTTTGCGTTAAGAAATTCGAGTTTATCCTTCGCAATTTTTACCAAAAGTTC
>JBDKHP010000434.1:0-9028 GCA_039797645.1 Bacteroidota bacterium | reverse complement strand
TAAGAAATTTATGAAGCGATAAGGTGTCTGTAGATTGATTAATTGTAAAATACTTTTCGTCTGGTATATTAAATACTTCCTCGTAATTATAGGGATTGTAACGCATTACTTTATCAAAATTGTCGAGGTAATCCCTATTAAAGCGATATTGGTATATTCCATTTTTTGCGCGTTGAATCACGTCAGTATTTATATCTGAAGCCAACAAGTAAGTTTTTTCAGATAAACCCAATTCATGTAATATAATTGCCATGGAATATACTTCTTGGCCTGTAGAACAACCTGCGTGCCAAATTCTAATGCAGTCCTGACGTTTTAATTTTGGTAAGATTCGGTATTTGATAGCTTGCCAAAAATCAATATCTCGAAATAATTCAGTTGTATTAACCGTAATTTCGCGGACAACCTGTTCTAAGAATTGCGGATTGCTTGCCATACGATTGACCAATAAATCTATAGAAAGCCCATGATCCACGAGAATTTTTTCGACACGCCGAGCGAATGACTTATCTGAATAATCAGAAAAATCGTAATTCGAATATTTTTTAAAAGCAGTGAGTACTTTTTCTATCTCTATCTCTTCAGGCATTTCGTATGGCTCTATGGGCATTACCTTTCAAAAAGTGTTCCTTAATACGTTTTCACTTCTTTGAGACCTCGAGGTAAGACTGAAATCTGATCCCCTATCCCCAACTCCTTTAAATTTTTAAGATTTCCTAATTCTGCTGGCAATGTCGTTAGTTGGTTATTCCACAAATTGAGTTCTTCCAATTTTGTCAGCCCCCCCAATTCTGGTGGCACTGATTTTAGTTTATTTCCGGACAAAAATAAGCTCTTTAGTGAGGTGAGTTTACCAAGCTCGCGGGGTAATGTAGTAATTTGGTTGTCCGACAAATACAATCCGTGTAAATTAAGTAAGTGCCCGATTTCAGCGGGTAAGGATCTTAATTTATTATTGGCCAGACCTAAATTTCGCAACGAGCTTAAATCGCCTACTGAACTAGGCAGATCTACAATTAAGTTTCCGTCGAGATAAAACTCTTTAAGGTTTTGAAGTTTTCCAATTTCTTCAGGTAATGTTGTCAGTTTGTTATTTGCTAAAAACAGTTCTTGTAAATTGTGTAGATTACCTATTTCAGGAGGACAATTTACTATTGAGTTATAGGCTAAATCTAAAGTGCGTAAATTATCCAGTTCGCCAAACGACTTTGGCAAGGTACTAATCTTATTCTCAGAGATATACAAGACTTTGAGTTTCTTGAGATTTCCGATCTCCTTTGGTAGAGAGCTTAATTGGTTGTGAGGCATACTCAGAATCTCTAGATTCTTGAGATTGCCAATCTGTGGTGGAATGCTCGTGAGTTTATTTTCGTTTATAAATAACTCTTGCAAATTCGTAAGATCTCCTATTTCGGCAGGTAGCGTAGTGAGTTGATTCTCGTAGAGGTACAGCTTCTGTAGCTTTTTCAATTTACCTATGCTCGGTGGTAGGGACTGAAGGTTGCCGTAAAGCAAATCGAGTACATATACTTTGTCTGGCTCTTGAAGTGCTTTCTCCAAGCTTTCATATATTGGCTGGTTTTCGAGTTCCTCCGATGAAAGTAATTGTGCCGAAGATTGTTGCGTGTAGAAAAGTGCTACTAAAAGGAGCAGACTACATGCTAGTTGTTGTATCTTCATGATCTGTATGCTGATTGATTAACTTTTTGCTAATGTACGAAAAAGCTTTGAATTGGTTTACACAAATTCAAAGCTGGCTACAGATTACACAAATCCTTTTTCCTTGTCATTTTATTTAGAACTAGAAAATCTGCGACACAGATCTCTCAGATAGAAATTAGACCTAATACAAATGGTATTTACTAAAGAAAGTAGGAATTACTTCTATCGGATTGTTTCCAATACCCAACTCTTTCAGGTTTTTAAGATTTTGAAACTCTGCAGGCACAGCATCTATCTCATTATTCCAGAGATTCAATTCTTTAAGACTAGGCAACGAACCTATTTCTGCGGGCAATGATTTCAACCTATTGTTAGAGATATAAAAATTCTGAAGATTCTTGAGCAGTCCAATTTCTACTGGTAAAACTTTGATTTCGTTTTCCGCTAGGTATAAACTTCTGAGATTTTTCATATTCCCAATTTCAGCAGGGAGTACTTTCAAGCGGTTGCCATGCAAACCAAATACCTCTAAACTTGGCAAATCGGTAGCAGGTAATTCTACAAGTTGATTGTTGTCGAGGTACAACTCGCGTAACTTTTTCAAGTTGCTTATGTCGCTCGGTAGGTTTTTGAGTGTGTTATTCGCCAGATATAGACTCTCCAGATTTACCAACTTGCCTATTTCTTTCGGCAAAACGCCGATCCGATTATACGACAAATCGAGTTCGGAAAGGGAGGTAAGACCATCTATTTCGATAGGAATCGACGTTATTTGGTTCTCTGACAAGTATAAAAATTGCAATTTTTTTAGCTGGCCGATAGATCCAGGCAGCCTTTGTATCTTATTATTCGGCGCACTCAACAGTTCCAGATTTTTAAGCTTTCCCAGCTCGTCTGGCAAAGTACTTATCTGATTGCCGTCTATAAACAACTGCTCTAGCAACTGAAGCTCGCCAATAGCAGCAGGCAAAGAGGTGAGCTTATTTTCATACAAAAACAGACGTTGTAAATTCTTAAATTTTGCAATATCGGCAGGCAAAGAGGTTAACCCTTCGTACAATTCAAGGGCATGTACGTCGTTAGGATTTGCTAGGGCCTCGGCCATAGAACTATACACTTTCGCATTGTCTAAATCAGTTTTTGACAACGGCTGTGAATTACCTAAATAGGTAAGCAACATAAATACGAACGTGAAAAATAAGAATCTCAAGCTTTTCATGGCAATAAATTAAGTTGTATTGCTATTACACAAAGGTAAGAACAAATAATAAGCCCAAATTATATTCAATAGGATACAAATGTTATACGAACAATCGTTTCATTTGTTTTTTTCGCAAGGATTTGCTTTTCATAATGTTAGTAAACACTTAAAGGTAAATATTAAAGAGTCCTATACCCGATTACAACACAAAAGCAACTCGATGACAAATTAGTTCGTATCCTAATCTCTGTCTTTACAATTCTGAAACATCGGAGAGAGAACTAATTACAAACCCAATAAAGACTCAGCATTTCTAATGGCGGCTTCAGTGAGCTGACTTCCGCTCAACATCTTCGCGATTTCTTGCGTCCGTTCATCTTTTTCCAAACAACGAAGTCTGGTCTGTGTCTGTCCAGCCTCATCAGTCTTAAACACTTTAAAATGCGCTTCACCCTGGGCCGCAACTTGTGGTAAGTGAGTAATGCTCACCACTTGCATGTGCGCCGACATACTCCGCATGATATTCCCCATTTTCTCAGCAATATCCCCCGAAACTCCTGTATCAATCTCATCGAAAATAATAGTTGGCAAATTACTATGTTGCCCGAGTAAATATTTGAGTGTAAGCATTACCCGAGAAATTTCGCCCCCCGATGCAACTTTATCTATCGCCTGAAGACTCCCGCTTTTATTGGCCGAGAACAAAAAAGTTACCTCGTCAAAACCCGAAGATTGCAATTGAGCCGAGGAAATAGTCCTGATTTCTAGCTGTGAGTTTGGCATTCCCAATAATTGGAGCTGCGCCACCAATTGCGACTCAATGCTAGGAATAACAGACATTCGTTTATCGTGAAGCGATTTGGCCAAGGTGTGCGCTGTACTGAAATGCGTATCATAAAGTTTCTGAGCCTCTTCAAGATAATAGTCGAAATTCTCAATCTCTTGCATCTGCCCCTTATATTTATCCCGGAGTTGCACCAAGTCCATAATCGTGACACAACGATGCTTCTTTTGAAGATCGAAATATAGCGCAATTCGCTGATTCAGAAATTGCAAACGCTCTGGGTCAAAATCCTGCCGTTCCGACAATACATCCGTTTCGTCCGCCAAATCTTTCAGCTCATAATACACACTGTCCAATCTATCTGCAAATCCCTCAGCTTTAGGATAGTAGCCTGAAATTTTCCGCATTGCATTCAATGCACCACGAATAAGAGACAATGCCCCCGTAGCCTCGGTACTCAATTGCGAATGCGCAGCAGAAAGCCCTAGCTTAATATCCTCAGCATGACTCAATGCCTCCAATTCAGCCTCCAACTCAGCAGGTTCATTCACATCCAGACGTGCAGCCTGAAGTTCCTCAAACTGATACCGAATATACTCAGCCTCACGGTTCACCTCCTTCACACGAGCTTTCAGATCGGCCAACGATTTTTCAGCCTTTTTCATTTGCCCAAAAGCCTCAGCATACGAAACTCGCAACGCGGTATTCTGCGCAAAACTATCCACAACATCCAACTGAAAGCGGTCGTCAGACAGCAACAAATTCTGATGCTGCGAATGAATATCAATCAACTTCGGACTCAAAGCTTTCAGTTGTTGCACCGTAACGGGCACATCGTTAACAAAAGCTCGCGACTTACCCCCCGGAGCGATAATTCTTCGAATCGTAGTAAGATCGTCATAATCGAGATCATTTTCCTGAAAAAATGCCGACAATCCATATTGCTTCACATCGAAAACAGCTTCCACTACACACTTTTTATCCGGATCCTGCAACACCGAAGCATCGGCACGCTGCCCCGTAAGCAACGACAACGCACCAAGCAGAATCGACTTACCAGCACCCGTTTCGCCGGTAATAATACTAAACTTTTTTTCGAGCGAAAGCTCCAGTGCATCGATCAATGCATAATTCTCTATCGACAAAGTCTTCAGCATATTTGCTTCAAATTATTGCTTTAATGACGAATATTTTTCCTGATTTGCTGGATCTAACTCCAACAAGATACTATAAACCTGATTCTTCTCTGTCGTTTGAGCCTCGGCAAAAAGATTCACAATTTCCTCTCCCTTAGCAATCAACCAAAGTTGCACCAGAAACGAATTCGGTTTATTTCGATTCACCTTCTGAATCAACTTCAAGCTTTCCGCAATCTCAGCCCTACCCTGATCCATCCGCGAACTCAACAAATCGAAACCCAAACGATGGTACCGATACGAACAACGTCGCAGAGGCCCATACGTAGGATTCATAAAATCCTCGGCCAGCCAATACCGATTTCTTAAACTCTCATACGATTTCCACCCCGAAAAAGGCGTCGATTGCATATCACTCACAATCTTCTGTGCCTTCTGGAAAAACGGCGTACCAGCCTCATTCCCAAAACTATCATAGTCCAGTCCCACAATAATATTGGCATAAAAAGCCACCGTAGAAACCAATGCACCATTACTACCATTGGGACTATAAATAAGCTGTTCGCCTTCGTTATATCTAAAATGCAATTCGCCACCACGCTCCTTAAAATTCAGCATCACCGTATTATAGGACGATCCAAAAACCGGACGTTGCGACTGCACCTGCACATACCCCTTAAATTCATCGCCAGAATACTCCGATATATTTAAGACAATACTGCACTCAATACGCTCATCGAAAGTATAAACATTTGTTGTCCAGTGAGTTTGATTTATCATTTCAGTCAACGAATTTTGCATAGCCTCAAAAACCTGCACATTCGTACCCTGAATTTGCCGGTGCATCACCTGCACTCTACAATTCAATTCCTGCCCCACAACCCAGCCCAAAGCCGTCCATAAAAGCATAAGAGTAAGCCAAATTTTCCTCATCTATAATCAGATTACACCACGAACAACAGCCAAAAGTAATCACTTTTCCTACAATACCCTAGCTAAAACAAGTTCCTAACATGAATAAAAAAACAACAAAACTGAGCGTAATAACACCCAACGATCCTAAAAAAGACAAAAACAACAAACAAATAACGCAATTCACGCACAAAAATTTGCCCCTAACACTGCAATCTGCAAACCAAACCGAAAAAAAATAAAAATAAAGATTAGGAGCTGTAGCCCAACAATATTTGTAATGGCGGCTACCGGCTCTTAGCAGTAGTCCTCGCAACGGGAGCCCCATCACTTGGCCGCATTCGTTTTTCAATTCAACCACAGCACCAACGGCTACTCCGCGCGTGCTGTGGGCTACTTGCCGCGATCCGGGCTAGTTGTAGCGGCAGTCCTATCTGTAATGCCGTAGGTATCAAGGGCAAAAACTTTACTTTGGCCTGTGGCCATGAAACCTTCTCGCCAAGCAATTTAGAACAATTCAGCACTACGAATTTACGAATAATACACCCGCCATAACCTTTGCACAAAACGACGCCCGGCATCCAGTATCCCAATTATTTCACAGAATCACTTTCTTTTACCGGTTTGAGTTTGTACGTAAGATTCACCACCCCCGTAGGGTAGGTAACGGCACTTTTTAATTCCCAAAGCGTATCCCTCGGATTGCCTGCAAAGAGCCGAATACCACCTCCAATAATCCGAGGCACAACACTGATAATCATTTCGTCCACCAAACGCGCATTTATAAGCTCGCTAATGAGTTCACCCCCGCCCACGAGCCAAATATTTTTGCCCCGTCCTTTTTTTAAATTCTTCACAAACGAGACTAGCTCACCCTTAACAACCGAAGTCTTTGGAGTCTTAATTTCGTATGTATCTTGCTTCGAAGCGATAAAACTCTCCTGATCCAAATAAGGCCAATCTATGCCGAAGCCCAACACCACTTCGTACGTAGTGCGTCCCATTATTAGGGTATCAATTTCCTTGAGGAAACTTAAATATCCGTGGTCAATCTGATTCGGATTCTCCATCTCGTCCAGCCAATCGAGGGAATTATTGGGCCGAGCAATATAGCCATCGAGGGAACTCGCAATAAAGAGCTTAAGTTTTTTCATCTGTGCGTAGTTTACTAAATTGTAAGACTAAAGTTTCTCAATCCTTATTCGGTACGAAGGTAATTTGTACTAAGAATTTCGCCAACCCACAATTCAAATCTGAACCTTCCTTACCTTTTGTATAACAATTCCTCCAACAATAAAAACCAGCCCCAAAAAAGTGCTGGGTAGAATTGTTTCGTTCAGTATCTGCGCAATAAAGATAAGTGCTAAAAACGGGGAGAGAAATACAAGGTTGCTAATTTTATCGGTACTTGTAGCTTTTTGCATCGCTTTTTGCCAAAATACAAAAGCAAAACCCATCTCGAACAACCCCACATACACACCCGCACCAACTCCTACGAACGACATTGGGCGAATGTCTCCATGAATAAATACAATTAAGGTCATAACCAAACTCCCCGCCAAAAAGCTCATGAACAATTTTACCGATTCATCTCGCTTATCGCGTAAATTGAGCAGCCAGAAACTAGCCCAAATCAATGCACTCCCACTTGCAAGAATTACCCCTAAGATGTCAACACCAGCAAATCCACTGAAACTACCTTTACTTGCGATTATTACGACACCCACAAAACTTACGATTAGAGCAATATAACTCTTCAGGTGTATCTGTTGCTTCAGTATAATTGCCGACAGGAATACCAATACCAGCGGCCAAGTATAATTTAGCGGTTGCGCCATTTGTGCGGGCAATCTGCTATAAGCCTCAAAAAGAACGATGTAATACGCCACAGGGTTGAGTATTCCCAAACCCAGCGATCTGAATAATTCGGCAGTAGATTGCGCTTTTAGGGCAGACCATTTATTTTGCCATATTAAACTGAGCATCAGAACAAACGTAGAAGTGAGCGAAGCAACCCATAAAAGCTGAATGGGGCTGAGATCGCGAAGCGCGATTTTAAATGCGGTAGAAGCCGTGGACCAGAACACCACAGTTAAAAGTGCCCAAAGTACGGCGTGTTTGTCGTTTTGCATTGCGTTTTGTAAAAATTAGTTCGGTCAGAAAACTTCTTGGTTTGCAAATGTAGCGAGTTCTGTCTGAATCTGATGCTGCGAATATTGTTGGGATAGTGCATGTCGGCTTTTGTTCGGGGCGTGGCCGAATTTGTAGCCTAACTGCAGGATTTTAGCTATGAGGTATCGTAATTCGCACCGAAAAGTATGGCCACATGGCCAAAGGCCAAGCAGAGGTTTTAGCCCAGCGAACCCACGGCGTTACAAATGAAGCTGCGGACCGAACTAGCCCGGATCGCGGCAAGTAGCCCACAGCATGTGCGGCAGTGGCCGTTCGAGCGGTCGCTGAATTGAAAAACTACGGCGGCCAACTGATGCCGTACCCGTTGCGAGGACTACAGCCAAGAGCCGGTAGCCGCCTTTACAAATATTGTTGAGCTACAGCTCCTTATCCTTATTTTTAATTTTTCGCTCGCATTCTATCACTCGCATTTTTTTGCTTCCTGATATTTCGGGTAGGGAATTGTTTTGATGTGCGATTTTTTCGGAATTTATGTTGGGGCTGTTTTGCTCCTAATATCAAGAACAACGCACAACTTCCAAAAGAGGCATACTACTTGCTGTTTGATAATCGTGATTATTACTTAACTTTGTTACCAGATATTTCAGCTACCCACCAAAATATAATTTGACAGTGGATATTAACCTATACATAATTCGCGAGTTACTTCTTAAACAAGAAGTAGTACTGCCCGGCTTCGGGAAATTTGCCGGTAAAAGGGAAACCGCACACGTTGATAACCAAACGGTTAACCCGCCCCGACAAATTGTGTCGTTTATTCGCGACACCAATTCATTTGCCCTTGACCTGGCCGTACTTGTTGCAGCTGAAGAAAAAGTTAGTGAAGATGAGGCTGCTAAAGCTATTACAGCTTTCGTGGAATTGGCCAACACGGAGTTAGAAAATAAGAAAAAGACAACGTTTCCGGGTATCGGAACTGTTTCCCAGACGGATGCGGGTGTTTTTGCGTTCGAACAATCTGAATCGGCGACCTTGCTTGCCGACAGTTTTGGAATGCCGCCTGTGGATCTTTCGGCGATACAAAATTCTGGTGCGAAGAAAAAAGTGAGTACCGAAACCGTTGTGGTAAAAAAAGAACGTTCTTTTGGTTTTATTTGGTGGATTCTCGGTATCGCCGCCATTGTGCTACTTGCCGCTGGG
>JBDKHP010000433.1:0-3706 GCA_039797645.1 Bacteroidota bacterium | reverse complement strand
CAAGACGACTTTATTTCGTTGTATTGCGGGTTTAGAGAATTACGGAGGCGAGATTCAGTCGGGTTTGAGTCCTCTGAAAAACCACTTGGGTTTGTTGCTCACCGACCCGTATTTGTTTCCGAAAATAACTGGAGGCGAATACCTGCGCTTGTTGTGCAATGCGCGTGGTGTTAGTGTCGATAATTTTCAAGAAAAGAACATTTTTGAATTACCCCTGAATGAGTATGCAGCAAACTACTCGACTGGAATGAAAAAAAAGTTGGCAATTACGGCTATTCTATTGCAACAGAATACGTATTTTATTCTCGACGAGCCTTTTAATGGAGTTGATATTCAGAGTAATCTGATAATTACTGAGATAATTCACAAACTCAGGTCGCTAAATAAGATTGTGATTATTTCCTCGCATATATTCTCGACATTGAACGACACTTGTGACGAAATCTATTTTATGAAACATGGGGCGTTTATAAAATCTGTACCCAAAGAGGGTTTTGTTAGTCTGGAACTTGAGATGAAAGAAGTGTCGATTGGGAATCGAATTGAAATGCTTGGCTTGGAATAGCTGAACATAAACATTAAAATCACAATTACGAAGACTCTCGATTAAACAATTTATTGGAAAATCACTAAATATTTATTGATGCAATTAGTGTATTTTTTTCAATAAATTTTCAAGCGAGAATTTACAGATTTTAAGCACAAAAAACACTCACTTCATTCAAATTGCACGATTTTCGCGTAAACGACAAGAATTAGATCCTAATTATTTTATGCAAAACAGCCGTAAATATCTAATTACAAGTATCATACGGTATTATTCATTAATAATCACAAGTCAGCCATAATAAATTGGCTTTTAGCTAATCTCCCAACTTAACTCTGGATTGATCACATACACACCCCTTATAACTCGTTTGAAAAGCGGTTTCGAATAATCTGTATTTCGTTCCACCTCGTTTTTGGAAAGAATAGAACTTACATAATTTCGGCGGCGGCGATAATCTGCAAGCAACGATGTTGGAACTTTATCGGTAAACGCAAGAATATCATCGACCCGAAAGCCAGTATTGTCGGACTCTAAAAGCTTATCGTGTACAGATCGCAGGTAAGTGAGCAAGAAGTACTCCATCGAGTGACTCCCTATTTTTATAATTCGATCACCTGTATTGATACGTAGAGCAGGTTGCGCTAGGCGACTCCAATAAAAATGCAAACGGCTCATAGGTACACATTCTCCCACTTTTGCCAAGCCTCGCATTGAATACCAAGCCGAGCGGAATGCAAGTTGTAAAGCATTTAGGCCCAAAATATCAGTTAGACTCAAGTCAGCATTGTAATTCAGGCAATATTCCACAACAGTTTCAGCACCGAAATGAGCGGCCAGCATGAGTCCAGTTCTGTCATCCTCTAAAGTACGGAAGTTAATGCCAAAACGTTTTGTGGCATTTGTGAGAGAGTTCGTTCTATTCAATCGGCAGTCCTTTGTGAATTCTTTCTGAATTTTGCGAAATTCCTTCATGTATTCTACCGCCCTGAGAAAGTTCAGTTTGGCCAGTCCATCAATCGAAGAGATGTCGAAATTCGATTCTGCCCAACGGAAGAGCAACTTACGCTCACGTTTTACATCTTTTTCTGCCAAATTAGGATTGAGTGCCACAGCCTTTAATTCAGCCAGTTCTTCAGGACTTAAGTACTCGATTCCCAGAATCCGTGCGCGAATTTCTCTTGCTTGTTCGTGTTTTCCTTGTAGTTCCAACTTACGAGCCTCTTCGAGCCATTCGTCATTGTTAGATTGTTCGGCTTGTATTGTTAAGTTTTCCTTGCGTTCTTTGAGTTTGAGCAGTTCGAAAATGCGATGGTTCTGACGGCTTTCTATTACGATCAGATTTTTTACAGCCCGTGTAAAGGCTACGTAAAGCGAATTAATGAAAAACTTATAGACTTCTAAGTCTTTATCTGTTTTGTCGCGTGCGCGGGCATAACGTAACTCAGATTCGAGGTCGGCTTCGTCAACCCCTTTGGTTATTTCATAAAACTCATCGTTGTAGTCACTTACAAAATTTAGTAGTATGATATTTTCATATTCTAAGCCCTTAGCTTCTTGTATCGAAAATATTAGGGGTGTTTTAAAAGTTGATTGTGCATATTTTTTGTCGGCATTATTCATTACCAAAATGGCATATTTGGCCGATTTGTGTGTTTTATTATTTAGTTCTGTCTTGATTTTTACATTATCGTTGAGCAGGGTTATTTGCCCTGAGTTTGTCGAAATTGTATCAATTAGGTAAGTACTCTCCTTGTCAATAGACCCAAATCGAGCGTTTTTTAGTTTAAGTAATAAGTTTGATGTGGTAGTAACCTCGTGTGAGTTCCGGTAATTCGTGTGTAGTATTCTGACGCTATCCACAGTCTGATTCTCCAAAAAAAACATGGATTTTATATTCGACCATGAGAAGAAGTTCGGGTGTACAATCTGGTTCGAATCGCCTGTTAGAATAAAATTACCTGTTTTTTTGAGTGTGCTTAACACAAATTTAAGCTGCACATTCGTAATATCTTGCACCTCGTCAATTACCACGTAATCATATTGCGGAGTAACCAATTGCGTATATTCGTAAGAGAGTAAATTTAGGTCGTAATAAGCACTTTCTTCTAAAAATTTAAGATAACGCGTAAAGGCGGCGTACACTTCCTTCCGCTCCGAAACCGAGTAAATTGACTGGCGCACCCCCAAGTTAAGGTATTCGTCTTCTTTCAAATACGCTGATTGAGTTACTGAACCTGTGAGTACCCCTTTAAATTCTTCAAATAATTTGAAGGGTTCTTTTAACTTAGAATTGGTTAAGTTTTTAATAAACAAAGCCTCAAATTGTTTGTAATGAATTTCCTCTCCGCTCGGAATCCGGATACTTTGGATAAGTTCTGTAAACGACAAAAAATCGACTTCTTGGTGCTCGTTTTCGTAGCCATTAGCAAAATACAATTTTTGGGCATTTTCTACAAGATAGCGCGAAAGCGATAGGTATGCGACATTTCCATGTAGTGTCTTTAGTTTTTCGAGGGTAAGCATTGTTTTGCCGCTTCCCGCCGAACCAATAATAATAAGGGGTGAGGGTAGTTCGAAAATCTCTGACTGGATATCGTCGAATGAAATAAACTTCTCGAGTATGTGTATTTTTTTGCGTTTCGGGTGTACGTAAGTGAGTGGGGTGATATCGGTTTCTGGTACTGACGATTCGTCGTTTACAAATATTATGTCTTCTTGGAAAATCTCTTTACCGCGCAAGAATTTAGATTTTTCGTAAGCATGGTTCAAAATAACTTCTAATAACAGAATATATTTCGTGCCGTTGAACTTTGCGAATTTGAATAAAAGACGATTGGTTGCATCGAGTTTGGCGCGGTAAAAATCGGAATTTGCCATGCGTTTTACGTCAGCCGACTGAAAATCTCCTTTGGCCAACATAGCCTCTACTTTTTTCATCTTAGCCGCTACACTGCTGTAATTTAGTTCGTTGTAATGAAGAATTTGCATGGTGATGATAATTTCTGGCTTTAGATTTAATGGTGCTAAAATAGAAATTACTTTGTGGAATTCAATCTGGTGAATTCTGAAATCTACGGGACGATGCTATTTGTTGCAAAGTGGTCGCTGTAAGATTAGGTAGTCTGCCGGGGCTTTCAATTCAGAAAAGAAGCGACT
>JBDKHP010000432.1:0-2675 GCA_039797645.1 Bacteroidota bacterium | reverse complement strand
TCCTCGACCGCAACAACGTCATGTCTGTAAACGCTTCCGACGAAGAAGCACGCTACGACTTCGCCAAAATTGTAGCCCAAACCTCGGGTGGCGCATCTGGAGCAGCTCCTGCGGCAGCACCCGCAGCAGTAGCCCCCAAGGCCAAAAAGTCGAAAGCCGTATCGGGCGGATGTTAATTCTACACACATTCAAGCGTTAAAAAGCAACCAATGAAACTACACTCATTTCTTTATAACATTGCCCTTGTACTTGCCTTGGGAGTCGCCGTATCCTGCGGAAATTCCCCAAAATCGCAAGGCGTAAAAACCGATTCTTTGGCACAGAATCTCAACAATACGGAGTTCGACAAACTTGCCGACTACCTCGAAAAATCGGGCGATTACATCAACACCAAAGACGCACCCGCCTTCGTTACAGCCGACGAAGTGTACGCCAATTTGGGCTCCGACAAACAGCTTGTTATCGACATCCGCAACAACGGCGACTACACCAGCGCACATATCGACGGCGCTGTAAACCTAGCCCAAAACCAAGTGTTGAGCTACCTCGACAGCATCGCACCGGGCAATTACAGCAAGATTGCATTTGTCTGTTATTCAGGCCAAAATGCGGGCTATGTCGTAGGCGTATTGCGCTTGCTTGGTTATGCCAATACCTACGTCCTCAAATGGGGAATGTCGGGCTGGAACAAACAATTTGCCACCGACAAATGGCTCGCCAACATCAGCGACAAATACACCAAACAGCTCGACACGGTGGCCGTAGCCAAACCCGCAAAAGGCAGTTACCCCGAACTAAAAACAGGCAAAACCAAAGCACAAGAAATTCTCGAAGCCCGCGCTGCCGAAATACTCAACATTCCATTTAAGCAACTCAGCGTTAAGGCCGATAGCCTCATGGCCAACGCCTCGCAGTTCTACATCGTAAACTACTGGCCCGAAGATAAATACCACGTCGGCCACATCCCAGGTGCTTACCAGTACACACCGCGCGTCGATCTTAGTCGCAGTAGCAGTTTGGCCACATTACCCAGCCAAAAGCCCATAGCCGTATATTGTTTCACCGGCCAAAACGCCTCATTTACCGTAGCCTACCTACGCTTGTTGGGCTACAACGCAAGCAGCATGGTCTATGGCACCAATGCCCTGATGCACCAAAAAATGGTAGCAGGCGGCGAAGGTTGGGGCGCATTTACGCCCGATCAAATTCAGGATTTCCCCACCATTTCGGGCAGCGAACCCTCACTCAAAAAAGCCGACGACGCAGCAATGTCCAAGCAAGCAGGCCCCGCACCCGAAGTAAAAGCCGCAGCACCGAAACCCAAAAAATCCAAAGCCGTAAGTGGCGGATGTTAAAACTGTGTCCTTGTTTTCAATTCAATAATTAGTGTTCATTCATGCACCGTCTGTGGTTTGGTCTCCAAACTCAGGCGGTGTTTTTTTGCCTATACCGCAAGCAAAAAAACACAAGCCGAATCGAAAAAAAATAACCGAAATCGAAAAAAAACAATGCGAGTCGAAAAAAATAAGGATTTGGAGCGGGAGCCAAACTTTTCAAATAAACCCCGCTGCCAGCTATCCGCTTGTAGTCCTCGCAAACGGAAACGACATCACTTGGCCACGAAAGTATTTCAATCAAACCACTGTACCAAAGGCAATTCCGCGCGTTGCTGTGGGCTACCGCTACTATCCGGGCTAGTTGGAGCCGCAGCACCACCTGTAACGCTGTAGGTACGCGCAGGCCAACACTTTACATTGGCCGATGGCCATGCGGCGTTTTGCGAAACCACCTCATTTTTGTACAACAAAATACAAAATTTAGGCTTTTATGCACATCTGAACCTCGCAAAAAATACCGACGGTAGTTTCAAAACCCCGTCGGCAATGTGAAAATTAATCGGTCACTTTTAATCCCAATTTAGCTCGGTTTTTGCACCAAAACCAATCTTCTTTGAGCAGCCAACAGGAATCAGCCTTTGGAAAATACTCTGTGGGGACAAATTTGTACACCCTCCCTATTATTGTTGATTTCGCAGCATTAAGTGTTCTCATCCTAGACTCATCAAAATCTTCTAATGGTCGAACAGCTACTTTTTCTAAAGTGTTGCGATCTAATATTTTAAATTTGTCTTCCCACGCACCATTAAATGAAGTTCCAGAAGCTGGTTTTACAGTAGTCTGTAAAATTAATGTATCACCACACAACGAGTAAGTCCCCCACCAAAAGCTCACAAAAAAGCTCTTATATTCGTTAATGTCTGAACAATCCGAAAGTACTCTAAAGAGCTCATCCGGTTTATACTCATAGCTCCCAAAGTTATAAACGACTAAGCCATTTTCAAAAAATGACATTCGCATAA
Organism: Bacteroidota bacterium; assembly: GCA_039797645.1. GTDB lineage: Bacteria > Bacteroidota > Bacteroidia > Bacteroidales > JBDKHP01 > JBDKHP01. The sequence goes on along the minus strand of JBDKHP010000432.1, from coordinate 316 downwards.
AATCACGTTCGAAATACCCCCTTGTGTTGAGTACCGAATCTATTTTACTTCGTGGGTGTCCATCATAACACAATGTGAAATTTTCCTTCACTGATCTTGGAAGAGTCCCACAAGAGAATAGAATTAGAAGAACCATTCCAAAAAAAACAAGTTTTGAACTTACCATAATGACAAATTATTAATTGACCCAGAATTTGAGAACCACCCCTCGTACATTTGTGAATAATCATTATAAAAACTCTGATGCCCTAGGTTTGTAAAGGGTACTCCCGAACGATGAAGCGCATTTTGTATCCGATCTTGTACCCACCGAGAA
>JBDKHP010000431.1:0-2926 GCA_039797645.1 Bacteroidota bacterium | reverse complement strand
AATTGATACAAGGCAGGTTATACTTCGGCCAGCTGCGTATTCTCCAGAGCAACTCATGCAAGAACTCCACGATAGGTTTCAACCTATCGCGGCACAGAAACAGTTGGCCTTTGCCTTGGATATAGACCCACTTTTTGCGCATACCCAAATGTGGGTGGATAAACTTCGGTTCATACAAATATTTGCAAGTCTGCTTACAAACGCGATTAAATTTACGGAAACAGGAGGAATCAAATTCGGATATTCCGTATATTTGAGCCAATCAATCTTTTTTGTACAAGATACAGGCTGTGTTATAGCCCCCGAAAACATTGAGCTTATATTCGAACGTTTCACAAGAAACGAATCACCCATACTAAAACAAACTACGGGGTCAGGGTTGGGTTTGGCAATATGCAAGGGGCTCATAACGCTGATGGAAGGAGTGATATGGGTAGAATCTGAGCTAGATAAAGGCTCAACTTTCTATTTTCAGATCCCCAATATTTTTATAAACCAGGCCCAGAATACAGTACCTATACAACTACACACAACACACAACAAAATGACAACTGTACTTATTGCCGAAGACGAATACATTAATTACTTCTATCTCTCAGAAGTATTAGCAATGGAGCAAATCAAATGTATTCATGCAAAAAATGGAAAAGAAGCTGTTGATATTTGCGCAAAAGACAGCTCTATAGATTTGGTTCTGATGGACATCAGAATGCCAGTAATGGACGGTTACGAAGCCGCCGAGAAAATAAAAAAGTTGCTGCCCAATTTGCCTATTATAGCCCAAACCGCCTATGCCTCTGCCGATGACCGTTTATACGCTGACAGAATTGGATTTAGCGAATTCCTGACAAAACCGATTCGTAAAGAAGTTTTGGTTGAAACAGTACTCCGTTTTACACAAAACACTTAGGCTACTCTCCAACAACTTTCATGGCTCCAGGATTGATGCCGACTCTAAAGGTATCAACTGGGAGACCGTTGTTTGTAAACCGATACACAACCCCAGGTTGCTGGTAATCAATGGCATCTGCCAGATACAAATCCCCTGTTTTCTTATCGCAACACAGCGAGTAGTACAATTTTTGTGTATCTGGAACCTTTTCTATAATTACCGAAGGATTTGCCGCCGCAAAACACCAGAGACCTTTGTGAATAAAATACAGCGTATCTGCCATAGCATTTGCATCCAATTCGCGCACCTGATCCCCAAGGGCAAAACCCTGTACAAATTCGGTAGCCAAGCTTTGGGTATTGATGCATCGGAGTTGCGGAGCTTCGTAGCCCAAGGCATTACCAGAATAGCCACCGTCGGTGAGTATCCATAGTCGCTGTAGCTTGTCGGCTACCATAGAAGCTGGCTGTACGCCCACTTCCACAGAATCAATGAGTTGATCCGTATTGCTGTCGATTACTAAAATCTTATTGTCAAACGACCAACAGTTTACAAAAACCCGCGTACCTATTTGTACCATTTGTTCGGTGGGATGTTGGCCAAACAAATCTGAGTGGTTGTTTACCGAAATGGCGCCCAATTTCTCGGCACGAATACCCCCCGACTCCGCACGTATGCTGTAAATCGAGATGCTTTTTGCATACAGGTCTGTAATGTAAACCTTGGTCTGCGACACAAAATGCACATATCTCGGTGAAAACAAACCAGTTATCTTGCCCAGAAATTTGAAATTACGCGTGTCCAGAATATATATCTTACCCGAATTATTCACCGTAATAAAAGCGAGGGTGTCATGTATGCAAATCGAATGCGCCACATCGCCCAGAGGAAACCCATTTCGTTTGTAAAAAACCTGTTGACGCACAGTATTATTCCCAAGTTCATAGAAACTCAGGGTAGAATTTCCGAACATAAAATTCCCTTCGTTTACCACCCACACACCACGACCAAGCTTTACGTTTTGCTCGTCTTGGTGACGCAAAGCCCATACATCGTCGTCCATACAACTGCTCTGAATCGCGCAAAACAACGCGATAAATAGCTGCAAAAAAAGAATACAGTTTCGTTTCATCTTGTGTTCCATTAACCGAGCAAAGATAGAACGCTTATGCCAATAACCACCACAACACAAAAAAAAGCCCGACACAACCACAAAGTTCAGTGTCAGGCTCAATCTACGTATTTGTAGTTACCAATTAACTGTGGCTGCACACATGGTCTGAACCCTCTGCGCCATGATTCTCGCACACATACCCCGTATCCACAATCTTACCCTGTGCGAATTCTGAAGCCAGTGTATTCACATCGCCGCTGCAGCCTTTTATCACACCAATCCCAAAACGGTTCAAGGTATTAATCGCACCGTTACCAATACCTCCCACCAACAACGTACGGATACCCATTTCAGCGAAAACACTGGCAATATCCGATTTGCATCCGCAGCCAGCTGGTGAAGCAAAATCTACCGACGACACAATTTCGTTTTGAGCATTAAAATCATAAATCTTATATCCTTCGCAGTGACCAAAATGCGAATCTACTTGACCGTCAGTCGTAACAGGAATTGCAATTTTCATAATCTTTAGTTTTAAATGATTCAAAGCACAAATATAATGAACATATTCTCATAATAAAAATTAAGCGCAAATTATTTTCAACTAGACCACCTGAAAACAGCTAGTTGCAAACCAAGCCATAAGCCACGAATAGAATAATATGCCCCCAATGGCCCCGACCTACAAAAAAAATGATACCGCAGGCAAACTCAAAGTCCCAAAAAACCATTCAAATCGGTAAGTAAAATAAAGATTAGTGCAGAATTGATTTATTATCAGTATATTAGATAAAAATTAGATACCAAGAACCATATTTGGCAATTAAAGCGAATTTTAATAGAATTGTTATATGAGTGAAATTCCGTCAAAAGCCAATATTTTATACCTCGACGACGAAATAGACAACCTAACAGTGTTC
>JBDKHP010000430.1:0-2729 GCA_039797645.1 Bacteroidota bacterium | reverse complement strand
CATACTGTGGTATATGGCTTTACAAAACTGCCACAATCTTGTTAGATATAATAGTAGCGGTAGCCCACAGCAAGCTGATGCAATGCCCTTTTGTACAGTGGTTTGACTGAAATACGAAAGCAGCCAAGTGGTTTCGCTCCCGTTTGCGAGGACTACAAGCGGATAGCCGGCAGCCGCCCTATATTTGAAAAGTCTTGCTCCCGCTCCTTATCTTTATTTTTTTTTCTCTGGCTGTGAAATGTAGCGGGAGAATGAAATCAGTACCGAACTCCGATTTGCGTGTGCAAATGCTCTAATTTTATTTTTTGCGGTTTATACGCAGGTGCCGTTCTAAGCAAATATTGTTGCATAAGAGTCTTTTCATTGTTTTTTAGAATTGGCGTGGAAGCCTTTGTATGCTTGCATCGTAATTCTTAACGGATAGTTTATACATTTGTGAAAAATGATTTTTAATTTAATTTAAGCCTTAACTTAACATGGCACGTATCAACAAAGAAGATGCACTTCGGTATCACTCGGAGGGGCGTCCAGGAAAAATAAAGGTTGTTCCTACGAAACCGTACAGTACGCAGCGCGATTTGTCGCTGGCTTACTCGCCGGGGGTAGCTGAACCTTGTCTGGAAATTGAAAAGGACAAACAAAATAGTTATAAATATACAGCTAAAAGCAATTTGGTGGCGGTGATCTCTAACGGTACTGCTGTGCTGGGCTTGGGCAACATTGGGGCTGAAGCGAGTAAACCGGTAATGGAGGGCAAGGGGGTTCTTTTCAAGATCTTTGCTGATTTGGATGTTTTTGATATTGAAGTTAATACAGAAGATGTTGAAAAATTTATAGAGACCGTTCGGTTAATTGCTCCAACTTTTGGTGGAATTAACCTTGAAGATATTAAGGCTCCGGAATGTTTCGAGATTGAAGAACGCCTGAAAGCTGTGCTGGATATTCCGGTGATGCACGACGACCAACATGGTACGGCGATTATTTCGTCGGCTGCGATGCTCAACGCCTTGGGTGTAGTGGGCAAAACAATCGACAACTTTCGTGTGGTTGTGAATGGTGCAGGGGCATCGGCGGTGGCTTGTACTAAATTGTATATTTCGCTGGGGGTGAAGCCTGAGAATATTGTGATGTGCGATAGTAAAGGTGTGGTGCACGTGAGCCGTAAGGATATTGAAGGTGTGAAGTCTCAATTTGCTACTTCGCGCGAAGTATTTACGCTGACCGAAGCACTTGTGGATGCAGATATGTTCTTGGGTTTGTCCAAGGCCAATGTGCTGACTCAGGATATGATTCGGGGTATGGCCAAAGACCCGATTGTGTTTGCGCTTGCAAACCCCAACCCTGAAATTGCTTATGATTTGGCAATTGCTTCGCGGAATGATATTATTTTTGCGACGGGCCGCTCGGACTACCCCAACCAAGTGAATAATGTGTTGGGCTTTCCGTATATTTTCCGTGGTGCGATGGATGTTCATGCGTCGTCGATTAACGAAGCGATGAAGATTGCTGCGGTGCGTGCCTTGGCCGAATTGGCAAAACAGCCTGTGCCAGAAACTGTTAATTCTGCGTATGGACAGGGAAATATTATTTTTGGTAGGGATTATTTGATTCCCAAACCACTGGATCCGCGGCTTATTACGACTGTGGCTCCGGCGGTGGCAAAGGCTGCAATTGCATCGGGTGTGGCTCGTAAAGAAATTACGGATTGGGATATGTATCAGATGGATTTGATTAACCGTCTGGGTTTGGATAATAAACTGATTCGGGATATTACGGCTAAGGCGAAGTCTATGCCTGTAAAGGTGGTGTTTGCTGAGGCCAATAATTTCCATGTACTCAAAGCGGCTCAGGTTGTAATTCAGGAAGGTATTGCACACCCTATTCTGCTTGGTGATGCGGATGAGATTGCACTGATTGTGAAAGAGAACGATCTCGATCTGAGTGCGGCTATAATTGTAGATTATCGCTCTGTGGCCGAAGAACCTCGACGCAAACGTTACGCGCAAATGCTGTTCAACAAACGGCAACGAAAAGGTATTTCATACGAAGAAGCTTTCGAGAAAATGTACGACCGTAATTATTTTGCGGCGATGATGTTAGAACTTGGCGATGCTGATGCAATGGTTTCGGGGGCAACCACGCGTTATTCGGATGTGATTCACCCTGCGTTGCAGATTATTGGTAAGCGGGATACGGTTCATAGCATTGCTGGGATGTATATCGTGATGACCCAAGATGGCCCCACGTTCTTTGCCGATACAACTGTAAACATGAAGCCCGACGCCAAAACTTTGGTTAACAATGCTTTGCTTACGGCTGCCGCAGTACGCCGTTTTGGTATTGAGCCTGTTATGGCCATGGTGTCATATTCCAACTTTGGAAATGTACGCGAGGGGAGTCCTTCGCATGTGCAGGAAGCTGTAACGATTCTTCATCGGGAACATCCGCACCTGATGATTGATGGGGAAATGCAAATGAATTTTGCGCTAAATTCCGAAATTCGTGAACGTAAATTCCCCTTTAGTAAATTGGGTGGGCGTAAAGTAAATACGATTATTTTCCCTAACCTAAGCTCGGGAAATATCGCCTACAAAATGATGCAAGAGGCTGCGAAAGTAGAAGCCATAGGGCCTATTATATTGGGTATGAATAAGTCTGTACATATTTGCCAGATGGAAAGTACTGTGCGCGAAATTGTATATATGGCAACAATTGCCGTTTTGGACGCG
>JBDKHP010000429.1:0-5706 GCA_039797645.1 Bacteroidota bacterium | reverse complement strand
ATTCCTTGCTTGAAACGTCATAATAAGGGAGGCCTGTGCCAATACTTGGGTGGCAAAACGCCACATGGCCGTAGGCCAAAGTAAAGTGCTTGCCCCACAAACCAACGGCCTTACAAATGGTGCAGCAGATCGGCCTAGCCCGGATAGTAGCGGTAGCCCACAGCTGGCGAACGGAAGTGTCAGGTTATGAAAGACTTGGATTGAAATGCACGGGTGGCCAAATGACGACCTACCCTCCAGCGAGGACTACAAGCGGATAGCCGGCAGCCGCCGTATATAAGTAATGTTTCGCTCCCGCTCCAAATCCTTTTTTTTATTTTTTCGGTCGATTGGTGTCGCCTCAAAATCGGTTTGAGGAATTGCTATGTTGTGCCGAAATACTGTGGGCTTGCCACGGATGGAAGTTTGCAGCGTGGTCAAGGTGTTTTGCCTCTTCAATTGAGCCAAATTTCTCCCGTTATTAACAGATAAGCAGTCGAATAGATACAAAACCCACCGTTTCTCGGGATGCTTTCGCGCCCTTTAGCCAGCCGGATTGCCTAATTTTGAGGCTATTCTGCTTGCCGATTGGTGAAATGACGCGGTGCCCAAACCCAAGCCTCAATCAGGTATTTTCTACAAACCAATAACATATAATTCACATGAAAATTCGCTACTTCTATTCACTACTTGCTGCGGTGTTGTTGCTGTTTCAGTTTCAGTGCGCCCCAAAATCGAGTTCGCTGTCCGAAATTCCGGGCGGTGTCGAACTTAGCACAGCAACGCAAACTATTCGTTTACAGTTTTTTACCGACAATACTGTGCGGGTGCAGAAATGGCTCGTGGGTACGCAGCCCGATTCGTCGAGTTTGGTTGTACTTGCGAAACCTGTGGCCGATCTTAAAATCCAGACCAACCAGACGGATAGCACCATCACGCTCAGTTCGGCTGCGATGCAGGTGAGCGTCAACAAAAAAACGGGCGTGGTAAGCTACACCGATTTGCAAAACAAGGCGCTACTTAGCGAGGCTAAATCGGCCAGCATCGAGCCAGTCGCTTTGCCCGAGGAGAAGGCCTACACCATACGACAAGAATTTTCGCTCGATCCCTCCGAAGGTATTTACGGCCTCGGACAGCATCAGGATGGCTACATGAACTACCGAGGTAAAGAAGTAGTACTCGTACAAACCAATACCGACGCCGTAATTCCGGTACTCGTTTCCACCAAAGGCTACGGAATTTTGTGGGACAATTACTCCAAAACCGTATTCAACGACACCCCAGAAGCGGCTTCCCTACAATCGCTTGTAGCAGGGAATATCGACTATTACTTTATGCTTGGTGCCAATATCGACGGGGTGATTGCCCAGTATCGTGGGCTTACGGGTGTAGCACCCATGTACGGAAAATATGCCTACGGATACTGGCAGAGCAAAGAGCACTACGACACCCAAGACGAACTACTCGCCGTGGCCAGAGAATACCGTAGTCGCAAAATCCCAATAGACAACATGATTCAGGATTGGGACTATTGGGACGGAAACCCGAATTGGAGTCAAATGTTCTTCGATCTTAAAAAATTCCCCACACCAACCGCAATGATGGACGAATTGCACAAATCTAACTTCCACGCCATCATTTCAATCTGGTCGGGATTCGGACAGAACACCCCCATTTACAAGGAGATGGAGCAAAATGGATACCTCTACCCAACGGTTGGCTGGGCGCAATTTCGCTACTACGATGCCTACAATCCGGCCGCTTGCGAGCTATACTGGCAGCACAACAGCAAAGGGCTTTACGCCCACGGTCTCGACGGTTGGTGGATGGATTCTACCGAACCCGACATCGTAAACGCCCTCACCAAAGAGGCTACCGAATATGAAATGACGCGTGTGGGCAAAAACCACCTTGGTTCGTTCGCTAAATACCTGAATACCTATTCGTTAATGAGCGTGGAAGGTGTCTATAAAAACCAACTGAAAGAAAATCCCAACAAGCGCGTGTACATTCTTACGCGCTCCACTTTTGCGGGTCAACAGCGCTCAGCTGCCACCACTTGGAGCGGCGATATTGGCGCAGATTGGAGCATTTACCGCAACCAGATTTCGGCCGGACTTAACCATTGTATGGCGGGCGTTCCGTATTGGACTTTCGACATAGGTGGCTTTGTAATAGGTAGTTACGAAGGTGTGTTTTGCTACGGAGGTAAAGACCCTGCGTACCAAGAATTGTACACTCGGATGTTTCAGTTTGGAGCATTTTGCCCAATTTTTCGTTCGCACGGTTCCGAAACACCCCGCGAAATTTGGCAATTTGGCAAATTTCAGCCCACATTGCTGAAGTTCGACAACCTGCGCTACCGACTCATGCCCTACATCTATTCGCTCGCCCACCAAGTTACGGCCAAGGGCTACACGATTATGCGCGGCCTCCCAATGGATTTTGCCAACGACCCCAAAACCTACAATATCGACGATCAGTTTATGTTTGGCCCGGCTATAATGGCTTGCCCTGTAACCAATTACATGTACAACCGTCCGCCCGAAAAAAGCGTATTGCTACCTGCCGCAAGCCTGCAAACTGCCGACGGAAAACCGGGCATTACGGCCACATATTTCACCGATTCGCAGCTTAAACAACAAGTAAAACAAGAAGTTGTGCCACAAATCGACCTCAGTTGGTACGGCGGAAGGCCAAGTTTTGTAACCGATTCTGCCCACTCCATCCGTTGGGAAGGCAAGCTCATCCCCACCGAAACGGGCAAACACCAATTCCACCTCAAAGCCTTTGGCACAAAACGTATCTTCCTAAACGGCAAGCAGTTGAACTACACCTACCAAAGCGTAGAAGTCTATACCGAATTTGTGGAATTAAAAGCCGGAACAAGCTACGACCTCCGCATCGAGTCCGAAAGTAAAGGGCTGGGAGCTTACAAAATGCTACTATTCTGGCGCACGCCAAGCATGTTGGCCAAAGAAAAACTCCCCGTGCCCAACATCGCCAAAACGCGCGAAGTCTATCTCCCAGCAGGCACACAATGGTTCGATTTCTGGACAGGCCAAAGCCTCAAAGGCGGCCAAACCATCACCGCCGACGCGCCAATCGACAAAATACCTGTCTATGTAAAAGCGGGCAGCATCGTCCCCATGGGGCCATTCGTACAATACGCCACCGAAAAACCGGAAGCCCCCATCGAGCTTAGAATCTACCGAGGCGCCAACGGCACATTCACGTACTACGAAGACGAAAACGACAACAACGACTATTAAAAAGGCGCATTTGCCACCGTCGAATTCAGCTGGAACGACGTCCAAAACCAGCTCAGTATTGGCGCACGAAAAGGCACATTCCCCGGCCTACAAACAAGCCGCAGCATCGAAATCGTACTCGTAACGCCCACACAAGGCACCGACATCAATCTCGTAGCCAAGCCCGACAAAGTAATCACCTACGACGGCAAGGCACAAAGCATTAAATTTTAGACAAAACACATAAAAACGACCGCATCAGCGAGCCTAAAAACTCGTTGATGCGGTTTTTTATTTCCACAACAACCTAGCAGCACAGAATAAATAGTTCGTAAGATAAAAAAACGAATAAAAATAGGATAAAAAATAAAAAAAAGGATTTGGAGCGGGAGCGAAACATTACTTAGAGTCTGTTTTTAAAGTGGTCATTTTTTTGATTATTTCGACATATTTTGATTTTTAGTAATCTTACACCTTCGAAAAAATTAAAACAAAACTTCAGTTTACAGTATACAAGGTCTTATTAGTCGAAAAAATATATTATTGTCGAAAAATAGCACGTTTATTTCATAAATAGACATAATTATCCCATCATCAATTCTTCTTTTACAATTACGAGCACTTTATCTCCAGCAACCGATTTGAAATAACTCTTAGATTGTAGCCTAAAACACCCCAAGCTACTTTCGAACAAAATTTATCAAACCCTTCCCATGTAACTCTATTCAAACCAAAACCACGCTTAAGATTCGAAATCACAGCTTCGGTAGTACCCCTCCAACGTTTTAGCTCATTCTCTATTTCAATGGAGTCTACAATATTTTTCAGACTCTTTGTTATCTTCGTAAATACCACATTTACAATACCTTCCTTTATGCAACCTTTGATATTGGCGTTACTGCAAAAACCGCCATCGTTCGAAGTGCTTATTGGAGTGCGTTTGTAATTTTCTTTGATTGATTGAATGCTTGGTAAGAGTAAATTCTTATCACTGGGAATTCCTTCAAATACTTTATAATCTAAGAGAAGAGTGCTTGATCCTCTGGTTACAAGACATTTATGTCCAAATTCAACTTCTCGTTTACCCTTTACGATGATCTGGGAATGAGGTTCATGAATTGAAAATATTTTATCTTCATTCTTGACTGGAACCTTGTCAATTTCGTGGCTTTTTGCATTTCTATAACTTTTAATCATCATTGGAAGCAAGGTCTTTAACTCGCATACTAATTTGACTGATTTTTTGGTTGTATTGGAACGGATTTCTCGCCACGACTCAAATATGAGGTCTAGTAATACACTAAGATATGGGTCAAATAATGTAGGGTGGTCGTCTTTTTTTGAATTATTTATCTTGAAATTCAATATCTTAGCTGATTTCTTATTCTGATCTAGTTTGTCTTGGTCATCTTTGTTGTCTTTTTTGATTCTTTTCAACAAGCGGGTAGCTACTTCAATGCAGTCATAAATCAGGCTATTATTGGTTGGGTAGTGTATATTTGTTTCGATCACAGTGGTGTCGGTACTAATTTTTTCCAACTTTTCTAAACCTTCTGAGATAGCTATCTTGTTAATTTCTAATATAATACTCCTTATACTTTCTTCTCTTATCTTCGAAATATATTTTTGTAAAACGGAGTAACTGAATCCTTGATCTGTTTCCAACCTCAAAAATTCCGAACAGATTTTTGAATCATACATGTCTCTTTCTAAATCTCTATATGTCAACTGTTTGATTTCTTTATAGATTGCAGCACGTAGTATCTGTTCAACAGTGGGGGAATCTTTACGTCCGTAGTGAGTTTTATTTATGCCTTCTAAGACATCATTGCTGATTATTTTTATAAATTGAGGGTTTTTCTCTAATATTATATCAAACAAGGCTAATTCAGGGTACAAAGCCCAATTTCCACTTGTAAATCTCAATTTTAAATCATTATATAATCTCATATTATGTTTTTTTTACAATGTACAAATTATTGAAAATTAAACAAAATATTTAGTGTGCTTTTTTTAAAAAAACAGACTCTATTTAGTGGGTCTATTGTCTTTCTTAATGACCTTTTATGGGTGTAAGAAAGATAGTGTTACGACCAATCCTACCATGAAAGTTTCGCCTACAACTTTGGATCTTACGCGCTCCAAATTCACGGGAACGATAACCGTAGAGAACATCGAAGACGGTGAATTTACCTACACGATCACCAGTAAGCCCGATTGGATTACTTACACCAATCTTGTGACCAAGGTTACAAAAACAAGCCCTAGTACTGTAACGATTACTGCCGACCTTTCCAAAGCGGGATACAACGTTAATGGTGAGCCCGTCAAGGGAACCATCACCTTTTCACAAGATGGAAGCTCGGGGATAAAAGAAATCACAGTTAAGTTAGACAATCCCGTACCTAACTCACCCCCTACATCGAAATTCCGTATTGGTGCGACAGATGAAGGCTATGTAAATTCCGAATTTTCG
>JBDKHP010000428.1:0-3347 GCA_039797645.1 Bacteroidota bacterium | reverse complement strand
AACGATTAACCAATCATACCCAATTGTCAAACAATTTGGCGATTGGGTTTTTCATTGAAATCCAAATTTTCAACAGAGAATAAACTTAATAAAATTCAATTTTATTAAATGTACACCTATTGTTGGCACTTACTTTGCTAAACGACTGTTTGTACACCGAATGGTCGGGACAAATAAGCGAACAAACATGAAATTGCGCATTCTATTTCTACTTACATCACTTTTTGCACTTCGTTCTCTGAACGTAGAAGCACAAATGGAATCTATATTTGTACTGAACGGCTACATTCTGAACCAAGAAAACCAACTTGAAGGTGCAGTAATACGCGTGTACGAAAATGGCAACCTTGTGGATAGTACAAGAAGCCGCGCAACGGGTAAGTTTTACCTAAAACTCCCATTCCTACACAAATACGAAATAATATTTGGGTACAAAAATCTGGCCTCGAAAAAAATACGCTTTTCAACTGTAATGCCCACCAACCTACCAGCCAACAAGTGCCGAATGAATATGGTGGTGACATTAAATTCGAAGAATGCAAGCAACGAACCCATAGCAAACTACGCATATACACCAAAAAATGGCGGGTTCATAGATTTTGAGCTACAAACCGAAACCGACCTAACAGCACAAAATGTGGCACAACAAAACGCCAAACTCAAAAGCAATATACAGCAACAAATTGCCAATTCGACGCCAGAAGAAAAGCAAAAACTTTCTGCCCGTTTCGATACCATAATGGCCAATATGAACCGACTTTTAACGGGTGCGCGAACCGAAGCAAACAGCCTACTCAACAATGCGAAAGTAATCAGGCAGCTCACGTTACAAGAAATAAACTCCAGACAACGCGCATTAGAATTAGACGCATTGCCTGTCACCACGAACCAGATTTATACCGAATTGGCTATTTTCGATGTCGATCAGAAAAAATTCATGTCGCGCCCTGAAATTCAGAAAACACAACACAAACTAGAAGCAACACTAAAAAAATCCATCCTTTCGCTTTCGGACAGCATGGATTTTGCATCGAACAGAATCTATATTCGCGAAGAATTGCTCAAATCTGCACAATATCAGCTTGAAATAGACCGGCTCAGTGCAAGATCTCACGAAGACAGTTTGCTTATATCCGAGAAAGAAGAAATGCTCAAACGAGTAGCCCACGAAATAGATGTAGCCAAAACTAAGCTTCAGCTCCAACAAACTGAAATACGGATCAAAAATATTGTACTTATTTCGTTCGTAATAGGCCTCACACTGGCCATCGTACTCTTGTTTTTGTTCATCTCAAAAAACAGGATCAAAACAAAAATGAACACCCAACTCGCACAAGTAAACACCGAACTTGAATTGCGTAACAAAGAAATAGCCCGACAAAACCACAATATTATGTCGAGCATAAATTATGCAAAGAACATACAACAAACCATATTGCCGCTGAGCTTCAAAACCAACTTAATACACGACTTATTTATACTGTTCCGACCCAAGGATATTGTATCGGGCGATTTTTTCTGGTTTTGGGAAACCAACCACGAAAATACGAAACGCCTCTATGCAGCAGTAGTAGATTGTACAGGCCACGGTGTACCCGGTGCTTTTATGAGCCTTATTGGCAATAGGTTACTCAACGAAATAGTGAAGGTACACGAAGTTACACAACCAGCAGAAATCCTCCGCCTTCTGGATCAAGAAATCGTAAAAGCCCTTCGTCAGCAAGAAACTCAAAACAGAGACGGAATGGACATCGGCCTTTGCATGATAGAAATGGTAGCCGGCTCGGAACGCAAGCTTAGCTACTCAGGCGCAAAACGCCCGCTGCTCTACTTGAAGCCTGGCGACACCGATGTTCAAGAGATAAAAGGCAGCAAAAAATCTATCGGCGGTATCTGGTCAAAAGATTTAGCCCAATTTGAACAGACGGATATAATGCTCCCCGAAGGGACTTGTATATATTTATCAAGCGATGGTTTTGTTGATCAATGTGCACCAAACCGTAAAAAGTTTGGATCTTCCCAATTATTCAAGATTCTGCCACAAATTGCAGATCAGCCAATGGATAGCCAGATGGAACTCCTTGAGAATCGCATGAACGTGCACCAAGACACCGCAGAGCAACGCGACGATATTACCTTAATGGGTTTGAGGTTGTAGAACGTTTGTATTCGGCAAGTGCAGCACGGCGGTTTGGTTGAAATCGGAGTTAGAAAGATTGGTAACGAATATTGTAGCAGACTGCACAGTTGGTGTGTTATAATTCTATGCGACATCCGGCTAAAACACCACCCAAATAAAAGCTTCATGGCCATCGGCCAACTGGTCTGTTGGCCCTACGAACCTACGGCGTGGAATTGGAAAGCAGCGGTTTCAACTAGCCCGGATCGCAGCAAGTAGCCCACAGCGACGTGACGAAACCCTACATTTGTACTACCGATCAATTGAAAAACTTCTGCTGCCAAGTGATTTCGCCCCCGTGCGCGAGGACTACAGCTAAGAGCCGGTAGCGGGGCTTATTAATATTGTTGATTTCCAGCTCCTAATTCTTTTTTTTTATTTTCGATTATATATTGTTCTTTATCATTGTTTTAAAGTAGGTTTGCCCGCAAATAAACACGAAATTGTAGATAGTTTATACTTCTATTATTTGCTGATTTAGGACTTTTTTTTTGTGCTAAAATACTAAAGCCTTAACAATTAATGAATTCAACACTCTTCTGGTTTTTCAAAAATTAGCTTTCCTGCTACACATACTTTTGAGCAATTAAAAAAATATTTATCTTTGCAACGTAATTAAGAATGAGTCTAAATAAAAATAACAATATATGATGCTTGAACAGATGACAAGCCAAAAACCGCATCCTATTACCACTTTCGATATTCATCCGCTGTTAGCGAAACGTTGGAGCCCTAGGGCATTCTCTAAGAAACTTATTGAAAAAGAGTCGATTATGGCTCTATTTGAGGCTGCACGTTGGGCACCTTCTGCTTACAACGAACAGCCATGGCGATTTATTTATGCTGGTGCCGATAACGTAAATGGTTTCGAACGCTTGAGTTCTTGCCTGATGGGTTTCAATGCTGGCTGGGCTACAAAAGCACCATTGCTGGTAGTGGCAATTGCGAAAGACAACTCGAGCCACAACGATAAACCAAACCCACATGCTTGGCACGATTTGGGACTTGCTCTGGGAAATCTGACATTAGAGGCTACAGCGCGCGATTTATACATGCGCCAAATGGGTGGTTTCGATGCGAATAAAGTGGCTGAATTGTACAATTTACCCGCTGGATTTAAAGCTGTTACGATGTTGGCAATAGGCTACCTAGGCGATGCGAGCGAACT
>JBDKHP010000427.1:0-3288 GCA_039797645.1 Bacteroidota bacterium | reverse complement strand
GGCTACTTGCCGCGATCCGGGCTAGTTCGGTCGGCAGCACCGTTTGTTATGCCGTAATTTCGCGGGGCAAACGTGTCAGTTGGCCTGCGGCCATAAAAACGACTAATAGTAGCCAACAGTCCAGAAATTCAAGCATACCAAACAATACGCATACTCCAAGTTCCAACAACGAGGCGCAAGCCAGACGCGCTCTTTCAAAATCATGGTAACATTCTGAAAAGCAATATAGTAGCCTGTTCTCCGTCGGCCTCATTGGTAATATACAAATCGCCATTTGGCGCAAAACAAATCCCCTCGGGTTGGCGAAACAGTTTTTTATCCAGACAATACTTCGCCTTGATCCCGAACGAAGCATCCAGCACCAGCAAGCACTTTCCCTTATGGGCAAGCACATAAAAATCGCCCGTAAGAGGATGCCTTGCAATTCCCGACGGCGCAAAAGAGGCTTCGCTACACGCCACATTATTTGCTGGCTTTATCAGCGAAACGAGTTCTTCGTTGAGCAATACAGGATTCTTTTTCAGTTTACGTTTTCCCATTTGGAACTTATACAAGGCTCTCATCCCCACGATATTACTACCATCTAAGGCGGCACTTCCTTTACAGGCAATCCACAAATCGCCAGATGCATCGGCACACAAGCCTTCACAATCGTTGGCCGAACTCAGCTTCGTTTTCACTTGTTCCGCAGCAGAACGCCCCAATTCACTTAGCCGCATTCCGTATAAATCTCCGTTACTTTTCAGTACATACACCCTGTCGCCAAGTACGCAAACATCCTCATAATCGCCATTGTCTGCAAACCGATAGCCGTTAGAAACTTCGCGTTTGGTGAAGTTGTATATGTATAACAGGCCATGTTCGTCTTCTTCCAACACAAACGAATTGCCCTTGAGAAAACTGATCCCCGAAACTTCGTTGAGTAATGCAGGTAAATACACAATTTCGGAAGGCTTGTTCATATCGTAGCTTGCCATTCGAGGTTTTTTTACGGTCTGCCCCAAAGCGACCAATACCCATATCAGCATTAATGACATTCCCAAAATGCGAGATCCAATAAATCTCGCTAATTTTATACTTCTCCCCATTTTTCGATATTTAGAACTTTAAAAAAATCTACCCAACGCGAGAATCGCAGATGGTGTTTGGTTAAATTGCAACTTTCTATGCTAAATTATATTTTATATTAAGTTAGACGCTTACGGCCTTCATTTGGATACGATGGCTGCAAGAATTACAAAAATCACACCGCTTCGGGAAGTTGTATGGTAGGAATTTGGGTGGCGTGCCGGCAATTAAAGACCAATATCCAGACGGAAAGTGCCCTGTTTACTCAATGAGTGCTGTATGGGTGGCCTGAACACGCTCTTATTTCAATATGAGAGTACGTTCCAACGAAGGGCGTTGCAACAATGGTTTCGACAGGGAAACGGTGCATTGTGTGTGGCTATTGGCGTTTCATGGCCAAAGGCCAACTGAAAGTTTTGCAGGGCGTACCTACGGCATCTCAGATGGTGCAGCCGCCTCAACTAGCCCGGATCGCAGCAAGTAGCCCTTGCCGTGCTGTCGCCGCCTTGCGTGCTGTGGCACAATTGAAAAACGTAGGCGGCCAAGTGATGTCGTCCCCGCGAGGCTACAGCTAAGAGCCGGTAGCCGCCTTTACAAATAATGTTGAGCTACAGCTCCTTATAATTTTTATCCTTATATTTTTGCTTGGCTTTGGGCGAATGTGTTGGATTGTTGTTGCTGCGCATTTTTGTATTGAAATGGATTGGAATACTGGGTCGTTTTAATTGCCGAAAACTGCAAGTTTCGAGTTTTGATGAGATTGAGTTTCCGAAATTCGAGGCCCTCTGTTTATTCCCTTTTCGTATATTTGGGGCATCAGTACGAATAATTAACTTTGCATATACACTGAACAAATCGGGATTGCGGGCAAATTTTGGTTTTGCATACGCCACTTATCAGACAGACAAGTTCACACACACACAAATACAGCACTTAAATGAGCACTAGAATTACAGAATTATTCGGGGTTAAATACCCGATAATACAAGGCGGAATGGTTTGGAATAGCGGCTGGGAACTTGCTTCTGCGGTGAGTAATGCTGGCGGTCTGGGCCTCATTGGTGCCGGATCGATGCACCCCGACACGCTTCGGTTACACATTCAAAAATGTAAAAAAGCTACCCAAAAGCCGTTCGGTGTGAACGTTCCGCTGCTCTACCCGCAACTGGACGAAATCGTGAAAATTATTATTGAAGAGGGGGTGAAAATTGTTTTTACATCGGCCGGAAGCCCCAAGAAATGGACGCCGGTTTTCAAAGAAGCTGGCATAATTGTAGTCCATGTAATTGCGAATTCTCTGTTGGCAATTAAGTGCGACGAAGCGGGTGTGGATGCGATTGTTGCAGAAGGTTTTGAAGCGGGTGGACACAACGGGCGCGAAGAAACAACCACGCTTACACTCATTCCGGCTACTCGACGTGTGACAAAAACGCCGCTGATTGCTGCCGGGGGGATCACTACGGGGCGACAAATGCTGGCCGCTGTGGCCTTGGGTGCCGAAGGTGTGCAAATGGGGAGTCGTTTTGCTGCGAGTATAGAAAGTTCTGGACATCAGGCTTTTAAGGACGAAATTCTTAAGGCCAAAGAGGGGGCTACTTCGCTCGCACTCAAAGGCTTGGTACCCGTGAGGCTTATAAAAAATAAATTCTGGGACGAAATTAAAAGCCTTGAAGATGCTGGTGCCGATGCCCAAACGCTCAAAGATAAACTGGGTAAAGGCCGCGCAAAGCTTGGAATGTTTGAGGGCAATCTGGACGAAGGCGAACTAGAAATTGGCCAAGGTGCGGCACTTATCGACAATATTCTCTCGGCCCAAGAAATTATTGCCGAAGTGATGCTGGAATTCAAATTGGCAAAGTCTGAACTCGGACGGACGGATTACTACCACCGATAGAATGCGGTCTAAATTCAACATCCCCCATTTGTGGGCAAAGCAACTGGGGGATGTACTTTTAAGATTTTCCACACAGGGAATCAATAATTTAGCGTTTTTTTGAGAAGTTTATAGCCCTGTGCACTGGCCTTGAGCTTTTTGTCGTTTTTCAGAAATACCAAATAGCTGTCTTTGTCGTACAACTCGATACGCGAAATATGGTTGATATTCACAATATAACTCCGGTGGATACGTACGAACTGCCCAGGATCTAAGCTTGCCTCAAAATACTTCATCGTTTTCTCTTTCAGGTATTTGTGGGCGTTGGTAACAATGGACACATAATC
>JBDKHP010000426.1:0-3307 GCA_039797645.1 Bacteroidota bacterium | reverse complement strand
CACCATCGTGTTCGTAGGCATATTCTTCAAATTGCTTATTAAGCTTGATAATTGTCTTCTGTTCCATCGTTTAAGGTTAATAAAGGGTTGGATAAGGTTTTAGCTGGTTAATCAGTTTTTTACAATTCCCCAAAAAATACGACTATCGTCAAATAGTTGATGCTAAGATACTAATATACATAAATTCAGCAAAATTGAATATCCTGTTATGCACTAATTAATCTCACTTTTTGACACGATTTTTTTTGTGATTCTCATTCTTCGGGTGAGTTTGTGAGAATTAGAGAACTATCTTAAGTGCCTCTTCATGAGCAATTTTGTGATACTGTTGATTTTGCAGACGCTAACAATCTGTTCAGGTATTTTCTAGAAGCTCCATTCTTAGGTTGTTTCATAAGGGTGGAGCTTGTTCCGATACGTGGGGTGAAAACGTTACATGGCCGTAGGCCAACTGGTTCGTTTGCCCTGCGTACCTACGGCGTTACAAATGGTGCTGCCGACCGAACTAGCCCGGATAGTAGCGGTAGCCCACAGCGGCGAGGGGAAGCGTCTGCAAGCAGATGCCATGTGTTTGAAATACAAATGTTTCCAGTTGATTTCGTTCCCGAACGCGAGGACTACAAGCGGATAGCCGGCAGCAGCCTTTACAAATATTGTTGGGCTACAGCTTCTTATCTTTATTTTTTTTCTTTTCTTTTTCGGTTGTTTTTTCTTACGAAAGGCTAGGAGGCTGGTTCGTTTCGGGTTTTGTGCGTTTGGGTTGTGCTGATGTTGGGGGGAGAGTCCGAATTTTGGGGACGTTACTGCGAATCGTTGGAAAAGTTTATGGCTTAGGGCTAAAAATTTTCTACATTTGTACGTTAATTTTTTTTAGGTGGAAAGTACGCATGAGTACACGCAATAGTATAATTGAGCGAAAATGAAGATCTCTTACAATTGGCTAAAACAATACTTAGATACGACGCTTAGTCCGGATGAACTTTCGATTGTGATGACCGACATCGGTCTTGAGGTTGAGGGTTTGGAGAAATGGGAATCGGTAAAGGGTGGCCTTAAAGGCTTGGTTGTTGGGCTGGTACTGACGTGCGAGAAGCATCCGGGTGCCGATAAATTGAGTAAAACCACGGTAGATGTGGGGGGCGGTATTGTCCTGCCGATTGTCTGCGGGGCGCCCAATGTGGCGGCTGGGCAAAAGGTTGTGGTGGCTACTGTGGGTACTACACTTTATGATGGTGATACGGAATTTGTGATTAAAAACTCGAAAATTCGGGGTGAGGTTTCTCAGGGTATGATCTGTGCTGAAGATGAGATTGGTTTGGGTAGTTCGCACGCTGGCATTATGGTTCTTCCTGATAATCTGGAAGTTGGTACGCCTGCTGCGGAGGTTTTTAAACCTGAGTCTGATGTTGTTTTTGAGATTGGTTTGACGCCTAATCGTGTGGATGCGGCTTCGCATTTTGGGGTTGCTCGCGATGTGGCGGCATATTTGAGTTTGCGCTCTGGTGCTAGAATTATGCAACCGTCGGTAGCGGGTTTTTCGGTGGACAATACTTTGCGGATTATTCCGGTTGAAATTCGGAATGCGGAGGCTTGTCCGAGGTATTCTGGCCTTACTATCAGTGGTTTACAGATTGCTGAATCGCCTGTGTGGCTTAAAAATAAATTGTTGAGTATCGGGCAGCGACCTATCAATAATGTGGTGGATGTGACGAATTTTGTACTCAACGAGCTGGGGCATCCGCTTCATGCTTTCGATGCAGATAAAATTACGGGTAATGTAGTGGTTGTGGGGAATCAGGCGGAAGGTACGCCTTTCGTAACCTTAGATGGTGTTGAGCGTAAGCTTTCGGCTGCTGATCTTATGATTGCTAACGCCCAAGAACCGATGTGTATTGCGGGTGTATTTGGGGGTGCTGATTCTGGTGTGACGGCTTCGACCACGAGTATTTTCTTGGAGAGTGCTTATTTTCACCCGGTTGCTGTTCGTAAGACTTCAAAAAAACATCTTTTACATACGGACGCTTCTTTTCGATTTGAGCGTGGTGCGGATCCAAATATTGCGATTTACGCGCTCAAACGTGCGGCCTTGTTGATTAAGGAAGTGGCGGGAGGTAGTATTTCGTCGGACATTGTGGATGTGTATCCTACGCCTATTGCTCCTGTGAAAGTTGAATTTTCGTTTGGTAACGCGCATAAACTTATTGGAAAACGAATCCCGGAAACGGAAATCTTGCAGATATTCTCGGCTTTGGAAATCGAAATTCTTGAAAATCGGGGTAGTTCGCTTTTGTTGTCGATACCGACCTACCGTGTAGATGTGACGCGCGAGGCAGATGTGATTGAGGAGGTTTTGCGTATTTATGGTTATAACAACGTGGAGTTTCCTGAAAAACTGAACGCTTCGTTGAGCTATGTTCAAAGTTCGGATATTCACGACAAATTGCAACGTAGTTATTCGGATGGTTTGAGTGCGATGGGTTTCAACGAGGCGATGTCTAACTCGCTGACTAAAGCAGATTATTACGAGAATCTGGATGTTTTTCGTGCTGAAGAAACAGTGGTGATTCTAAATCCGTTAAGCTCGGATTTGAATGCCTTACGGCAGAGCTTGCTCATGGGCGGCTTGGAGGCTGTGGGGAGAAATATCAATTTTAAAACGAGCGATCTTAAATTATATGAGTTTGGGAATGTGTACCGTAGAGGCGAGCAGTTTACTAAAACTCCGCTGAAAGGTTACGCGGAAGAGAAGCATTTGGCTTTGTGGCTCTCGGGTAACAAATCGGCTGAGAGTTGGAACCAAAAGGCAGAACCAACTGATTTCTACGAGCTTAAAAAATATGCAGAATCCTTGCTTCTTCGTTTGGGATACTCCGTGTCGGAACTTGAGACTGCGGAATTGCACAACGATTTGTTCCAGAGTGGAATGTCTTATGGCTTCAATACGAAGGTAGTTGCCCAGATTGGTGCGGTTAGCAAAAAATTACTGAAACGTTTTGGTATTGATCAGGATGTTTTTTACGCTGATCTAAACTGGACATTGCTCCTTACCAAACGCCCTGCAAAAGCGCCTGTGGTTGAACTTTCGAAATTCCCATCGGTACGAAGGGACTTGGCTTTGTTGGTAGATTCTTCAGTTCGTTTTGATGCGCTGCGCAAATCTGCTTTGGGTGTTGAGAATAAATTACTCAAGAAAGTTAGCTTGTTTGATGTGTACGAAGGTAAAAACTTGCCAGAGGGTAAACGGTCGTATGCGCTTAGCTTTGTGATTCAGGATGATAATAAGACGCTGAACGATAAGCAAATTGAT
>JBDKHP010000425.1:0-2894 GCA_039797645.1 Bacteroidota bacterium | reverse complement strand
GCGGCAGGAAATGATGGCAGTACTTACCGAAATTTACGAACTCGCATTGGCGATTGGAGTGAAACTTGAGGCCGATTTTGTGGTCTCTGCTGCATCGGTAATCGATACGCATCCTTTTGAGGCTACGTCGTCCTTGGCGCGAGATTTTCTGGGTGCGAGGCCTTCAGAAATTGATTATCAGACGGGTAGTGTGGTCGCGATTGGCCAAAAGCATGGCTTCCCGACTCCTGTGAATGAACGAATATACAACATCTTGGGGCCGATTGATAAAGCGAATCGGCGAGCGGCTGGTGTGTGTAGTAGCTGTATTTTTTGCTTTCCTTAGTCCGACAATTTTCCCCTACCCAATAATTTGGTACAAAGCTGCACGCTAACGATGTCCATTCAATACAAGAGTCCACTCTAAAAAGTATGCTCGCCACGAATGCACGAGTTTTTATAATGTATAATACCTTGAATACATGATAGTTATTTTCACGAATATTTTTTTTCAAAGAAAAAAATGCTTTTTAGAGTGGACTCACACAAAAAAAAAGATGTAAAGCCCACAAAGTTGGGCTTTACATCTTTGGGGGTGTCTGCATCCCGAAGGTTTATTCAGGAATTTTATGAATGTCCGCCTACAATGATGCGCATGATACGCAAATTGAGAACAAAAAAACGCACAACTTGCCACAAAAAACAGGTGCGCCAAAATAAAGTACTACGCGTGGGCATTGGCGGATAGTGTTCGTCGCGGTATCCGCGTACTTGGTTGTGTTCTGTCATTGTCATTATGATGGTATGTTAGTATTTTTTATTCGGGAATCAGATACCAAAATGGCTTCGATTTGGCTTTGTATAAAAACAGATAGTGCAAAAATAGTTTTATCCAGTGGCCCGCCAATCCGGGTTCGCCGATGGTGTAATTTAGGTCGCGCCCCCATTCTGGATACTTTTCAAAGTCTGGTACAACGGGAAAAACTGTCATCGTAGCGGCGCTTCCTTTTGTAATTCCGTAGCCCGCCGATACGATGCAGGCTGCGCCCATTCGTGCCATGGAGGCTGTATGGCGTATTTTTTTGTCGCCGTTTTTTATCATTTCTGCTACGTTCATTGCAACTACTTTGCCCATAACGCCGCTGGGCATTCCGGTACGCGGTGCTGTGGGCACAATGGTGGTACCGTTGGGGCTTTGCATGGGTTTCGAAATGGTGTGTGGGGGTGCAAATGCAATTCCGCAGGCAAAAATATTGTCGTATGCTGGGTTTTGGTAGGAGCTTGGCCAATCTGCCGCACGCCATTGGGCGAAGGGTTTGGCGGTATAGTCGGCATCTACCTTCATTAATCCATTGGGAGCGAAGAGTGTGTTGGTTATTTCTTGCTGGTTGCGATCGAAAGCTTTGATACCGACTCCTGCAAATGCGGGGATCAGCATTGCAAAATCAAATTCTATTTCATGTTCGGTGCCGTCGAGCAGTTCGTAGTGTGCTTTGCCGGGTTCTACTTGTTTTATTCCGGCGCGTTTTATCCAGTTGATGCCATATTCTGCCATGATGGATTCGGTGAAAATTTTCGTTGGGGTAACGTAGCCGCCACGTTTGATAAATGCGCCGCCCATTCCGAAATCGCCAAGCTCGTATTCGTTTGAAATCCAAGTGATTTCGGCCAAGTGATTTAGTTTGCGCTTATTGATTTCAAACGACACATTGAGTGCATATTCAAATGCTGCCCCCTGACAAGTGGCCATTGGGTGGCCTACTCCGATTAGGAATCGTTGTTTTTGGCCTGCTGCCATTTTATCGAGCGATTCTTGTAGTTTTGCCCATGCGTGTGCTGCGTGGTCGTAGGTACAGATGGATAAAGAATTTTTGTCGGGGCCTAAGCCTGGGGTTGCGGCGAAATTGAGTTTTGGCCCTGTGGCGTTAATGAGGTAGTTGTAGTTTACGTTTTCGAAGCGGTTGTTTTCGGCGGGATCAGTGTATTGTATTTCTACAAAAGGCTGGGTGTTGGCGGTGTTGCCTTCGGGGTAAATGGCTACTACTTTGGCTTGCTTGAAGTGGATTCCTAAGCGTTTATATACGGGTGCAAGCTTAAATCGGACTTGGTCTGGTGTCATTTGCCCAATGCCAACCCAAATGTTGGAGGGTATCCACTGGTAATTGCTGTTGGGGCTAATTACCACGACTTCGTGTTTTTTTCCGAGTTTGTGTTGCAGAATCTGAGCTGCCGTGTGTCCACTGATACCCGCTCCTAAAACTACTATTTTTGCCATTGGTTGATGATTGAATTTATGTTTCAAAGACGTAATTTAAGCTATCTTTTGCGTCGTTGTATCAGAATCTTAAGTTTTCTGTGAGCTTTTAATCTTTGTTGTGGTAAACCGGATTTTGGGAATTGGTTGAATGCGCTTCATGGCCGCAGGCCAACTGTCTAGGTTTACCCAGCGTACCTACGGCGTCTAAGAAGGTGCTGTCGTCTCAACTAGCCCGGATCGCGGCAAGTAGCCCACAGCGGCGTGATGCAATGTCCGTTTGTACTGGGGTTAAATTGGAATACTTTGGTGGCCAAGTGATTGGGTTCCCGTCCGCGAGGACTACTGCTAAGAGCCGGTAGCCGCCGCCTAAAATAGTGTTATGCCTCAGCTCCTTATTATTTTTTTATTTTTTTTTCGTTGGCAAGGCGACGTTTAGGGTTGTCGGTTGAGCTCGTAGGTGCCGGAGTTGGCAAAGTAACGGAAGATGTATTTTTCTTTCGACTGGACTTTTATGAGGATAATGGCGTCTTGGACGAGGTATTCGTATATGGGTATTCTATTGAGGTTCTGGTTGTTGCGTTTTGATTTTCCGAGAAACCACTTGCCACCGGCTTGCCCTCGGGTTACGGCGCGGATTAGGATTTGTTCGTCGAAATCG
>JBDKHP010000424.1:0-15932 GCA_039797645.1 Bacteroidota bacterium | reverse complement strand
AACTACCCTAAAGAAGCTTGAGTTAGTATAATTAGATTTGTTAAGTTACCGTGAAACAATACAGTATGCCAGAAGTACAGAGCTTTTCCGCGAAGGAGATTGAAGGGATTCTCCACGATTATTATGTGGCCTACCTGAGCCGACAAGTAAGCCTCATTGGTAGGAAAGAGGTGCTAAACGGAAAGGCTAAGTTTGGGATTTTTGGCGATGGTAAAGAAGTGGCACAGGTTGCCATGGCACGTCAGTTTCGCGATGGCGATTGGCGTTCGGGGTATTACCGCGACCAGACGTTTATGATTTATGCTGGTTTGTACAGCGCGGAGGAATTTTTCCATCAGTTGTACGGACTTACGGATGTGACCAAAAATAAGAGCCATGGTGGACGGTCGTTCAACAACCACTTCTCTACGCCCAATATGAATGCCGACGGCAGTGATATGGACTTGATGGCGCAAAAGAACTCGTGTGCCGATCTTTCGCCCACGGCTGCTCAGATGCCTCGGCTAATTGGCTTGGCTTATACCTCGAAACTGTTTCGCCTGTTGCCAGATTTACAGGAGTTTACTGAACTTAGTAACAAAGGAAACGAAGTTGCTTTTGGCATGATTGGCGACGCAAGCACTTCGGAAGGGCACTTTTTTGAAACAATTAATGCGGCGGCTGTATTGCAAGTACCTATGGCGTTGGCCGTATGGGACGATGGTTTTGGTATTTCGGTGCCGCGTAAGTTGCAAACCACAAAAGACAGCATATCTGACGCATTGCGGGGTTTTGAACGCACGAAGGATCAGGACGGGATTCTGATTTATAAGGCCAAAGGCTGGGATTATTGGGCTTTACGAACCATGTTTGAAGAGGGTATTGCGATTTGTAGGCGCGACCACATACCCGTGCTCTTCCATGTGGAAGAAATGACACAACCGATGGGACATTCTACTTCGGGATCGCATGAGCGTTACAAAACGCCCGAACGTTTGCAGTGGGAACGCGATTACGATCCGATTGTGCAAATGCGTGCTTGGTTGCTCAAAGCGGGTGTGGCTACCGAATCAGAAATTGTTGCGGTGGAAAAACGTGCTGAGGACGAGGGTAAACGTGCGAGATTGTCTGCTTGGCAGTTGTACCAAATGCCAATACGTAAGGATCGGGATGAGTTGGTGCGGATTGTAGGTTCTAAGTCTTGTGTGTGCACGACAGATAAGGTGGACAAGGTTGGGCAAATTGTGCAGGAACTCAAAGCCATTGCGAATCCTATTAAACGTGACAATTTGAGTGCGGCTAAACGAATTTTGACTTACATCTGCCGTACGTGTAGTATGCGCGAGGCTTTGCAAAAGGATCTGAATCAATATATTCGTAAGCATACGGATGATAATTTTAAGAAATACAGTACAGATATACACAATGAATCGCCAAGGGGCGCTATTCGCGTGAAGCCTGTGGCTGCAAAGTTTTCTGCGAACCCTACGATGGTGGCTGGTAGAGAAATTCTACGCGACAATTTCGATGCGTTACTGGAAAAATACCCGAAATTGATTGTGTTTGGAGAGGATACTGGTTTTATAGGTGGTGTGAACCAAACCTATGAAGGACTTCAGAAGAAACATGGCAATTTGCGGGTTTCGGATACGGGTATTCGAGAGCTTACGATTATTGGCCAAGGAATCGGGATGGCGTTGCGTGGTTTGCGACCTATTGCTGAGATTCAGTACTTAGATTATTTACTGTATGCTTTACAACCGATGTCGGACGATTTGGCGACTACGCATTGGCGCTCTGTGGGGCAGCAGAAAATTCCGCTTATTGTGAGTACCCGTGGACACAGGTTGGAGGGAATATGGCATTCGGGCTCGCCAATGAGTATGATTATCAATTCGATACGTGGGGTGTATGTCTGTGTGCCACGGAATATGACGCAGGCCGCAGGTATGTATAACACCTTGCTGGAGGGCGAAGATACGGCTTTGGTTATCGAGTCGCTCAATGGTTACCGACTACGCGAACCCAGACCTGAGAATATTGGTGAGTTTAAAGTGCCGCTGGGCGTGCCTGAGGTGTTGACGCAAGGATCTGATGTGACGCTCGTTACGTATGGTTCGTGTGTGCGGATTGCCCAAGAGGCGGTGAAGCATTTGTCGGATTTTGGGATTTCGGTGGAATTGATTGATGTGCAGACTTTGTTGCCTTTTGATCTGGGGCATACGATTGTGGAATCTATAAAGAAAACCAACAAAGTGCTGTTTTTCGATGAAGATGTGCCGGGTGGTGCGTCGGCGTATATGATGCAGAAAGTGATTGAGGAACAGGATGCGTATTTGTATCTCGACGCAAAACCGCGAACTTTGGCCGCGAAGGAGCATAGGCCTGCCTATTCGTCGGACGGCGATTACTTTTCAAACCCAAGTGCGGACGATGTGTTCGAGATGATTTATGGAATGATGCATGAATACAAACCCGAAAAGTACAGGGGTTTGTTCGAATAGTGCTGATGTATGGCGTTTGGGGTGGTGTTTCGGACGGATTGTTGGGCGGTGGGCGGATGGCGAATGTTCTGGTTTTTAAGTAAGTGCTGGCCGAAATCGTAACATGGCCATCGGCCAATGTAAAGTGCTGGCCCTGCGTACCTACGGCGTTACAGATGGTGCTGCCGACCGAACTAGCCCGGATAGTAGCGGTAGCCCACAGCTTTTTGGGGCGACGAAGGTTCGGGTTTCAGCCAGCTGACTAAGCCGCGCGATGTGCATAGGCCGCCAGTTGATTTCGCCCAAAAAGCGAGGACTACAAGCGGATAGCCGGTAGCCGCCGTTACAAATTTTGTTGAGCTACAGCTCCTTATCTTTATTTTTCTAATCGGCTGGGAAGCATTGGCGTTGGAAATGGTTTTTTATGCGCTTGTGCTTGCTTCTTTGTACATTTGCCGCCTCTATATTTTTGAGCTTCGGCTGGTTTTCTGTTTAATTTGGTTTCTGATATTGGTTTTATGACGATTTCTCATGATAAAATTGCGCCCTTGGTTGCGCTGCTAGATATGCCACAACGTGTGGTGATTACGATTCATTACAATCCTGATGGCGATAGTTTGGGTTCGTCGTTGGCACTGTATCATTTGCTGACGGCCAAAGGGCATTCGGTGGAGATTTTGGCGCCCAATACGCCGCCGCCTTTTTATGGCTGGTTGCCGTCGTTTGGCATTGTGCGCGATTTTTTGGCGGAAACTGCGGTGTGTGTGGATTTGATTGAGAATGCAACGATGCTTTTTTCGATGGATTATAATGAGCTTTCGCGGGCTGGAAAAATGGAGGCGCATTTGCGGAATGCGAAAGTGCCGCTGGTGCTGATAGACCACCATCCAGACCCCGAGGACTGTACGCCATTTTTATTTTCGGATACAAAGGTGAGTTCGGCGTCGGAGCTTACGTATCAGTTTATCAGGGCAATGTACCCGAACGATGTGCTGAGTACGAAGGTGGCAGAGTGTATTTTTACGGGCATAATGACGGATACGGGGATGTTTCAACACAATTCGAGCAGGCCCGAGACTTTTCGGATTGTGGCCGATTTGCTGGAGTGTGGTATCGACAAGGATAAGATTAAGGGGAAGGTTTTTGATACTTCTACAACGGATCGTTTGCGCTTGACGGGTTTTTGTTTGAGCGAAAAAATGGTGGTAATGCCGGAACTTCATGCGGGCTATATTGCGCTTTCGATGGCGGAATTGGCGCGGTTTAATTTCCAAAAGGGCGACCAAGAGGGCATGGTGAATTATCCGCTTAAAGTGGATGGTTTGTGCTTCTCGGCCTTGGTGGTAGAATCGGAGGAGTTGATTAAGATTTCGATGCGATCTAAGGGCAATTTTGATGTGAACAAACTGATGCGTAAACACTTTGAGGGCGGTGGCCATAGAAACGCGGCTGGCGGAAGGTCTTACGATACGCTTGAGAATACAGTGAATAAATTGGAAGACGTGTTGGCGATGTACAAGGCAGAGCTTGCGCTGACTCATAAAGATACGACGGAATGTTAGACATTAGATCTTTGCGGTGCTTGGCTGGCTTGCTCGTTGCCTTGTTGCTTTTGGCGGCTTGTAGCGAGAAAAAGGTTGCCGATAATTCAGTGGTAGGCGCGAAGGATATGCGAGAACCTTTGTTGCGTGCGAATACGTTTCTGGTGTCGGCAGATAGTCTGCGAATTGTGGCATACAACAAGGAAAGTAAATGGCATCTTCGCCCTACAGAAAGCGGACTCTGGTTTGAAATTACGAAGCAAGGTCGGGGTAAACTCGCGGGAATGGGAGATGCGGTAAAGGTAAAGTACAGCACGAAAATGCTGAAAGGCCCTGTAATTTATTGTTCTGATTCTCTCGGTGTTTTGTCGTTTGTGTTGGGAAAAGGCACAGAGACCCGTGGCATGGAAGAGGCCATTATGCTTCTGGCTAAGGGTGGCAAAGCGCGGTTTGTACAACCGCCTTTTTTGGCGTATGGTTTGGTGGGCGATGGGAAAATGATTCCGCCTAGAGCAATTGTGGTGTCGGAAATCGAACTGGTAGATATAGTTACGAAGTAATTTGCCCCACTTGGTTCTGGGGCTAATATCTTAAAATATTATAAATGCCAGAGTTCTTGAAGGGAGTGAATTACAGAAGTTGCCACATTTTTCATACTTTCGCAGCTTACCGAATTGTCGATTCTCGATTAACTAATACAAACAATGAAAAGCTCATTTTTGCTGCTTTTATCTTCATTTATACTTGCTGTTTCGGCTTGTGGGCCGAGCTTTGAGCATAGCCCTGGCAATATTAAGTATCGTTACATCGTTCACAATGAAAAGGGCAAGAAACCACAGATTGGCGATGTGTTGAGCTTAAATATTAGAATTGAAGCTGAAGATAGTGTGATATTAAACAACCAACTCTTCTTTAACTTAGACAGTGTTCGGTACAATGAATGCGATATTCATGAAGGCTTGGCGTTGCTTGCTTCTGGCGACAGTGTGGAGATGCGTATGAATACAAAACTGTTTTACCAGAATTCGTTTCATACAAAAATGCCCGAACGTTTTGACCCAGATGGCGAGGTGATTCTGCACATACGCCTGTTTAGCTTCGTTGGGAAACAGAAAATAGACCGCGAAAGGCAGGCATATTCAAATCAGAGCAAACTCGATGAGCAGAAGGAACTCGACGATTATTTGAGTGAAAATCAGATAAACGCAGAAGCAAAAGATGGTATTTATGTTACGATTACCCAAAATGGAGCGGGTGCTCCGCTTCGTAATGAGCAAAAAGTTACGGTAAACTATACAGGTAAGTTTCTGAGCGGTCAGATTTTCGACAGTTCGTACGACCGAAATGAAGCCTACACTTTTACCCTGGGGGTGGGAGAGGTTATTCCTGCTTGGGATAATGGGCTCAAGAATGCTCATATTGGTGACAAATTGCAGATAATCTCACCTTCTGCACAAGCTTACGGCGCAGAGGGATCAGAAGGTTATATTCCCCCCTTTACAACTTTGTTGTTCGAAATAGAAATTCTCGATGCTAAATAGACTGATAAACTTACTTTTAATGATGGCTTTGCTAGGGGCTTGTAAAAATGAAGTTCTACAAACAGCGGAAGACAACGCTATAAGCAGCTACCTCGCAAAGCAAGTAGATGTGCCTCCGGCAACAAATAGCGGCCTGTACTTTTTTAGAGCCAAAATGGGGAATGGTAAACTTACGAAAGTTGGAGACCAGCTCAGGTTTCAGATTAATATAAGACTGCTCACTGTAACTCTGGATGGCGAATTTAAGTCCGTACTGAGTACCTACCCTAACAACCCCGATAGTTGCGTTTTAGGAACAGACAATCGTCCAGCATTCCTCGCGGAGGCTCTCTCTTTAATGCACCAAGGCGATAGTGTGAAATTAGTAGTACCTTCTAGTTTGGCCTACGGTATTCATCAAACGGGTAGTGTTCCCCCCTATACCCCACTTTTAGTTACAATGGAATTGTTAGAAATTAAATAATCATAAAATGAAGTACTTTAAAGTAGTCGCGGCTCTTTTCGTATTGGCCATAGCGTCAGGATCTTGTACCAAACAAACAGCTTTAGAAAAAGCTACTCCGTGGGATGTTAGCGGAATTACCCCAATAACCGTTAGTTCTGAATTGGTGCCGGGTTCGGAATACCTGATTTACGTGGTAAGCGAGGGCACAGGCCGCTTGCCCTTCCACGGCGATTATATGTGTTTTCAAGCCAATGGTTTCACTGCAGATTTTACCGCTTTTTATACCACTATCGATGCCTCGGAACAATGCTACCAAGCCGATACACGCAGTACGCCTATTATAGGGCTGGAAGAGGCTCTCATGAAAATGAAGAAAGGAGGCAAATACAGATTTGTGTTTCCCCCCGAAATGGCTTATGGCAACGAGAATTATGCCTACAACGGTGCGGTAGCCCCTGGGTCTAAAGTTATTTACGATATTGAACTTACCTCGATCTATTAAACATGAATAAATATCTGATTATCATGCTAGTTGCCCTTGCAAGTTTGCAAGCGTGTACCGAAAAATTTATAGACACCTCTGGCGACGAAGCTGCCGCTAGGAAAGAATACCTCGATGCAAACCTGATTGATGCAAGCTACAAAACAGCTTCAGGCTTGTACTACATTCCCATCTTATCCAACCCAACTGGGCGCTTAGTAAGCGATCAAAAATACTTAAAACTCATTTTTAGCACTTGGCTCACCAACGGAAAAAGAGTAATAAAAGCAAACACTATGTACCACCGAATGGGCGACACCATTTCGGTATCAGACAGGAACGTTATCGTGGGGCTCACCGAAGGTCTCGGCAAAATGCGGCAGGGCGAAATTGCAAAGTTTGTAATCCCTTCGGATCTCGCCTATGGTGCACTTAATTACAATGGCATCCCACCTTATAGCACGCTCATTTATCAAGTAGAGGTAGTAAGTGCCGATATGCTTGGCGACGAAAATGATGCCATCGAAAGTTATTTGGTTAGTAATCCGGAGCTCAAATTTCAGACAAGCGGCGTGTATTTCAACAAAACACTTACTCAGCCTGATACGGATCCAAGCGATCCGCTTACCGTACCCGTGTCTGGCGACATCGTGTCTGTTAGCTACACCGGATACTACCTCACAGGGAATATATTCGACAAAAGTTCAGACCTTAGCGTAACAATAGATTCAGATGGTGTCGTTGCAGGTTTTGAAGCAGCAGTTAAACAACTCAAAGTAGGCGAAAAATGCACCGTACTCATACCTTCGCCTTATGCCTATGGAATAGCTGGTTCGGGTAGTATTCCACCCTTTACACCGATTATATTCGATATTACACGAAACGATTAATCCAGACAACTGCACTCCGAGCAAAATGGTGTGCAGTTCTTTTGGTATATTTAAGTATAAGAAATGATTTAGGCCTCTTCGCAGACACTGTTCCGAAGCTAATAGATAACCTACCACAAGTGAAATTGCTCCAAAATCGCTCATAAAGCATTGTTATTTGCCTATAAGCCCTCGGAAAACCACGAAAAAAAACAGCAATAAACCTACAATATTCAATGCAAAGCACAAGAAACGCCACTTAATACACTGGAAATATGATTCTTGTAATAAGACGTAAAAAAGTAGGAAATTTTGAAATAGAAAGCTTTGGAAAATTAGAATTAGATTGTATCTTTGCAACCGCAAAACGGGAAACGGGAGATACACCGTTGAACGAGAGGCTCTAGGAGCCGCGAAAAAACGGTTGCAGGGGCTCAACTCCCAATACGGTGTACTTTAAAAAAAAGATATAAGCAATGGCAAACCATCAGTCTTCAAAAAAGAGAATACGTCAATCTGAGAAGAGAAGAATTCACAACCGTTACTATCACGTAACAGCACGTAACGCAGTTCGCAAACTACGCGCAACACATAGCAAAGAAGAAGCTATCGAATTTTTCCCAAAAGTAGCATCTATGCTCGACAAATTGGCGAAAAAGAACATAATTCACCCAAACAAAGCTTCGAACTTAAAATCGAAACTTAGAAAACACGTGAATTCTTTAGCATAAAAGTTTAGTACTTCATACGCGTTTTCAGCAGTATTATTTACAAATACGAAAGCACTTATGCAAGTAAAGGGTACACGCACTGTTCGTCTAGAGGCCTAGGACGCCGGGTTTTCATCCCGGTAACAGGGGTTCGACTCCCCTACGGTGTACCAAAGACCACTTTTCGGTGGTCTTTTTTTATTTCCCCAACCCGAAGCATACAAACAATAAACATTAGAAGCGGCTACCAAACCGATTTTGAACACAGCAGCCAGCTCTTAGCCGCAGTCCTTTAGCGAACGGTATCAGTCGGTAGCCCTCGTATTTCATGCGTCACGGGGTCATTAGATCGAGCTAACGGCTCCGCGACGCATCTGTATGAGGACATTTTGCAACGACGGTAAGTTATAGGAGTACGAAAAAAAACATCTGGTATTTATAAACTCAAATTTCATGCGATTATGCGCTCGATATCCAGCCCAAAAAAATAATGATTCGGAGCGGTAGCTCAACTTTTCAAATATAGGGCTGCTGCCGGCTATCCGCTTGTAGTCCTCGCAAACGGGAACCGTGTCACTTGGCTGCTTTCGTATTTCAGTCAAAACTCTGTACAAAAGGCTATTGTGTCATATTGCTGTGGGCTACCGCTACTATCCGGGCTAGACCGTGCCTGCTGTTTTTCAATCCCATGCCGTAGTCAGGCTGGGCATAACCATCAGTTGGCCTGCGGCCATGTGGCCCATTCGCCAAGCCTTCGGCTTGCCTGTAAGTCATATCATTAGCCCCAACAACTTTACGATCTGTCGTGTCATCCCGAAAGCAGTAGCCACGAAGCCCAGACATTGTATAAACCTCATAACTAATTACTTTCCCTACATTTGAGAAAGTATGTGTAATCTTAACTACACTTCTACCGTCATGATACAAAAAAGCCCAAAAATTAGGCTGAAGTTTTTAACCATCAGCCCAAAAGTGGCAAAATGAAAAAAAACTAGACTCATCGCTTCTGCTTTCTACAGACATTTCAATTGGCAAGCTGTTTCAGTATTTGGTAAGCTACACGAGGCTCAAACAATTTTTCGTTCTTAACGACATTTTTAGTGCTTCGGAGCTAAAAACATTTCAGACCAGCATATTTCCCAACACGCGGTGATATTTTTTGTTATAAAACTGCCACAGTTTTGTTAGATAGAATAGTAGCGGTAGCCCACAGCAAGGTGACACAATAGCCTTTTGTACAGCAGTTTGACTGAAATACGAAAGTGGCCAAGTAACACGGTTCCCGTTTGCGATGCCTACAAGCAGACAGCCAGCAACCGCCCTCTTTTGAAAAATCGGCATCCGCTCCTAATTTTAATTTTTCCCTCAGGCTATTAAGTAAATGCTTCATTGTAAATTGCTTAAGGTGTGTATAATTTGATTGTTGCAGGTTTCATTTCTCAACACTGTTTTATGCTTATTGCTTAAATGGATCTTGAGAACAAAAACAAGCCATCGGACAATTTGAGTTTAGAACCCTACTCTAAACCTTTGGACTACTTAATTGTATGGCATCTGCTCCATATTTGTATATACTGGCTAGTAAGTGTCGCGCTGTAATTGTTAGGGTAACGTTTTTTGTTTGGCTATGAGCCTTTTTTATTTAGGTGATGGATTAATTAAGGAGGTATTGCATTTTTTTGCTTTTTCTCTGTTGTATTTTGCTAATTTTACGCACCCATTGCTTTGGTGGGGATTGTAATTCAAACTACCCAACGTGAATTGTTTTCGGGGGAAACGCATTTTGTCCAATGGCTTTAGAAGAACATGCTAAGTTTCAGCGAATATTAAAAATGGTACTTGATTTGGCTGCCGGTAATGGTATGACAATTCAGGATATGGCACGGCAGTACGACATCTCAGTTCGTACGGCGTATCGGTATATTCAGACTTTCCGGGAGGTGGGAATTGTGGTCTCGAACAGGGACAATTTTTACCAGATCGAAAAGCTACCGAAGGAGCTAAAGAAGGTGAATGAGTTGTATTATTTTACCGAAGAGGAGAGTTTTATTATAAATAAAGCAATTTTCTCTGTAGCTGGTGAGGGCGGAAACCACCAGAACCTGTTGAATAAGTTGTATGCCTTGTATGATTTTGAGCATACTAAAATTCCGTTTGTGAAGCCTGAGGATACTGAAACGGTGGGGAAATTGCGGCATGGTATTCAGTTGAAACGTAAGGTTTTGTTGAAGCGTTATAAATCGGGGAATAGCAATCAGATTATTGATCGCTTGGTGGAGCCTTTTAATTTCACGACAGGGTTTGTGTCTATTTGGGCTTATGAGCCAAGTTCGGGGTCTTGTAAGACTTTCAAGATCTCAAGAATGGACGACGTTGAAGTGCTTGATGAGGCTTGGGAGTTTGAGTCAGCGCATTTGGAGGATTTGATTGATGTGTTTCGGGTTGGAGGGAAGGAAAAACAATTTATAAAGTTGTACCTCGATCTGCGTGCTTATAGTTTGCTTGTAGAGGAGTATCCGTTGGCGCAACAGTTTCTGAAACGATACAATGACAAAATGTACTTATTTGATGGTTGGGTAACGAATTATGAAGGAGTTGGCCGGTTTGTTTTGGGGCTAATGCGAGATATTGTGGTTTTGGAACCAAAGGGGTTTAAGGATTTCCTGAACGATAAATTGGCGGGCAAGAAGTTTTAGGCCGTTCTTGGGGTCTGTTAAAAATGCTAAAGAGCTGTATGCTTTAAAATTGATGCGACAAATTGTCGAATTTATTTATAATTTTGTCCGATGTTTCTGTACGAAATAATAGGACTATGCTGGTGTTTTGACTTGACGTAAAGTGAATTCATGGCAAAAAAATATATAAAATGAGAAAAATTTTGTTTGTGTTGTTTGTATTGGGTCTAGGATTTAGCTCTTGTAGTGAGTATCAGGCTGTTTTGAAAAGTAAGGACAATGAGTTTAAATATACCAAGGCGAAGGAGTATTACGAAGGGGGAATGTATTCGAAGGCAATTTCGTTGCTCGAAGGACTGATTAATGTGTATCGAGGTACGGATAAAGCCGAGGAGGTTTTCTATTTGTATAGCAATTGCCATTACAAACAAAGAGATTATATTCAGGCTGGGTATTATTTTAAGAACTTCTCGCAGACGTATCGGAATAGTAAATATACGGAGGAGTGCTTGTATTTATCGGCTTATTGCAATTATTTGAGTTCGCCCAAAACGAGTTTGGATCAGAAAGATACAAAAGAGGCGTTGGCGAGTTTCGAGTTTTTCTTGTCGAAGTACCCAAACACGACTCGAATGGACGACGTGAAGCGATTGATTAAAGAATTGCAAACAAAACTGGAAGAGAAAACGTATAAGTCTGCTGTGTTGTATTACGACCTAGGTTACTTTCAGTCTGCTTATGTTGCAGTGAAGGCAGCTTTGCAGGAGTCTCCAAGTTCGGCATTTCGTGAAGAGTTGATGTTGCTTGATATGAAAGCTCGGTACGAATATGCGGATAACAGCGTTCTTGGAAAACAAGCAGAACGATATGAAGACGTGATAAAATCGTACACACTTTTTCTGGATGTGTATCCGCAGAGTCAGTATTTGAAAGTTGCTACTCGTTTGCAAGAACGTGCTCAGAATGCCTTAGATAAATTAAAAGTTGCACAATTATAATATCTTCAGAAAAGCGTATGGACTTCAAAAAAACGAATGCACCCGGTTCTACTGTTACCCGAGATTTAAAAGAACTTAATAGGTTTACAGGAAATATTTACGAAACAGTAAGTATTGTATCGAAACGTGCCAACCAGATAAGTGTGGCGATGAAGGAAGAACTTAACAAGAAATTGGAAGAGTTTGCTTCGTTTACCGACAATTTGGAAGAGGTGTTCGAGAACCGTGAGCAAATTGAAATTTCTAAATATTACGAGCGTTTGCCTAAACCAACGCTGATTGCGATGCAAGAATATGTAGAAGGCAAAGTTTATTTTAGAAATCCTGCTCGCGAAGCCGTTGAGGCTTTGGTTGAAGAGGATGATGAATAGTCAGATACATTCATGAATTTCGTAATTTGAAACAATCTATTGCTGGTGCAATAGATTGTTTTTTTTTAACCAATTGTTAGATTTTAAGAATACGTGGTAATGAAAAACAAACATATTATTTTGGGGGTAAGTGGTGGTATTGCTGCTTATAAGGCTGCAAGTTTGGTGCGTTTGTTTGTGAAAGCGGGTGCCGAAGTTCGGGTTGTTATGACGCCGCTGGCTAAGCAGTTTATTACGCCATTGACGTTGGCAACCCTTTCTAAGAATCCGATTTTGGTAGATTTCTTCGACCCTGAGAATGGGGCATGGAATAGCCATGTGGATTTGGGTCTGTGGGCAGATGCAATGGTAATTGCTCCTGCTACTGCAAACACAATGGGCAAAATGGTGGCGGGGGTAGCAGACAATCTGCTGATTACAACTTACTTATCGGCAAGGTGTAAGGTGTTTGTGGCTCCAACAATGGATTTGGATATGTACCAGCACCCCAGTACACAACGAAACCTCGCTAGTTTGCATGAAGATGGTGTGGCTATTATTGAAGCGACATCGGGTGAACTGGCGAGCGGACTTCATGGTAAGGGTAGGATGGCTGAACCTGAGTATATTTTTGATAGTGTAGCTTCGTACTTCGCCGAAAGCTTTGCCTATGCTGGAAAAAAAGTACTGGTGACTGCTGGGCCTACTTACGAGCCTATTGATCCGGTACGTTTTGTGGGGAACTATTCGTCTGGAAAAATGGGCTTCGCTCTGGCCGAGGTTTTTGCACAACAAGGTGCTGAGGTTATACTCGTAAGTGGCCCTACGCATTTGGAAACACAACAACGGGGCGTAAAGCTTGTGCGGGTGAATACTGCCGCAGAGATGCTGGCGGAATGTGAATCGGTGTTTTGCCAAATGGATTTGGCAGTGATGGCTGCTGCTGTTGCTGATTATACTCCATCAGCACCCGAAAACCTGAAAATTAAACGTACGTCGGCTTCAATGGAGATTCAACTTCGGCCTACGGTAGATATTGCTGCACGGCTGGGAGGTTTAAAGACTGTGAATCAGCGTTTGGTGGGTTTTGCTTTGGAAACAAATGATGGCCTGCAAAACGCATTGGCTAAATTGAAACGCAAGAATTTGGATCTCATCGTGCTGAATACACTTGAGGATGTGGGCGCGGGTTTCGGGCATGATACCAATAAAGTATCTGTTGTATGGGCAGATGGGCAGGTGTTGGCTTACGAACTAAAATCGAAACAAGCGGTGGCAGTGGATATTGTAGCTTCGGTTTTGGGTTTGTGGCCGCACTTTTGAGTAATGAATTGACTAGAATCGTGTTTTTTGCAATCCTAATTTCTCGTTGGGGATAGACCGATGGTTGTTGTGACTTCTCGCCAAGCCGTAGGCTTGGCGTACGCGCCACATGGCCGTAGGCCAACTGGTGGGTTTGCCCAGCGTGACTACGGCTTGCGTTTGGAAAGTGGGGTACGGTCTAGCCCGGATAGTAGCGGTAGCCCACAGCAAGGTGATGCAATTGCCTTTTGTACAGTGGTTTGATTGAAATACGAAAGCGGCCAAGTGGTTTCGTTTCCGTTTGCGAGGACTACAAGCGGATAGCCGGCAGCCGCCCTACTTTTGAAAAGTTTTGTTACCGCTTCTAATCTTTATTTTTTTTGCTCTGGGTTTGGAATTTGTAAGGAGTACGAACGCAATTCTTTGTTTGAATTTGAGTTTCAGCTTTGAGGGTATTATTTTCTTACTGTATGTTTGGGCAAATGAAGGTGGTACTTTAAGTTTTTTTGGGATGTTTGCTGTGTTTTTTTTGTTACTTTAGTGGGTAGGGTTTGGACCATTATTTACGGTATGAAACTGGCTCGGTTTGATGAAATACGCATTGTGTTATTTTTTTTAGTTTTTTTTGCGAAGCTTCTTCCTTGCTTAGACCGTTGGGGAATTGCAGCTTGGTTTGAACTTTGTATGGTAATTATTCTTTAAGCAAATATGCGAAATTTGAATAAAATACAGGTCTATTTGTCTAATAGTTCTCCTGATACTCTGGTTACTCGCGAACGCCTACGGCGTATCATGGAGAAGGCTGGTATGGATGTTCTTTGTCCGCCGGATGGGAGTGTTGCGCTTAAAAGTGGACGTGGGGAGTTGTTGAGAATGTCTAATTGTTCGGTGCATTTAATTGGTAAAGAACACGATGCTGTTTTGGGTGAGTCGGCATCTGAATTTGATTTCGAGCAGATACATGTAATGAAACAAAGAGATATGTCGGAGTTTCGGATATTTGTATGGCAGCCGGATAGTTTGATGCACGAGCTTGATACAAAACAACAGTTATTCGTAAGGAATATTCAGCAGAATTTGTCGGAGAATATGGTATTTTCAACCCAAAAATCGCCGGTGATGTTTGTGGAGGATATGCGCACGGTAATGTATAGCCGGAAGAAAAAGAATTACGATGCGAAAGAAACGGATGTTTTTTTGATTTATAATGCCATAGACGAAACGTCGGGGCAAGAGATATTTTCGATTCTTGGCGATATTATGCGTGTTGAGGTTTTGGGACTGGATCAGGGGGCTAATACGGATTATGAGGATCTTGTGAAGGAGCAAATTCTAAAAGCGAAAGTAACGGTAATTTATTTTGATAAAACAGCTGATTGGGCATTGCCATTTACAAAACAGGTTTGGCGTGCTACTGGCGGGGCTTCGTCTCCTTCGCATTTGATGTGGTTGGGCGACTCGGCAAATTCGCAAATCAAAGAGTTGGATTTTGTTGCGCCCAATGTGTCGGGCTTAATCTTGTCGCGAGACTTAATGCCCTTGGAAATAAAAGTGATGTTCGATAAGTTGAATTCTATATAAAGGGATGAGCCAAAAACAGTGTCCATATCCGGGTTTGCGCCCTTTTACAGAGGAAGAAACAATTTCTTTAAGGGGCGGGATACCCATGTACGCCAGATAATTCACCAACTCGAAGAGAAGCATGTTGTGGTTGTTACGGGTGCTTCAGGCGATGGAAAGTCATCGCTGGTATATGCGGGTATTGTGCCTAATGCTAAAGCGGGATTTTTTCGGGCTCATTATAACAATTGGCTTTTGGCCGATTTTCGGCCCGAACGCACGCCGCTCAATAACTTGAGCAATGTGTTGGCTACATGTTTTGAGATGGATGTTGAACTGGTTAAAGAGGAACTGGAATTAGGCTTCTCTTCGTTGGTTGATTTATACAAATCGACCCCTTTTTACATTGATACGCAAGCAGATTCGTGGAAGAATGCGAGTGAGAATGAACAGAAGTTGCGGAAGTCTAAGGCTGCAAACTTATTTATACTAGCAGATCAGTTTGAGGAGTTTTTTACAAACTCGGAAAATTTTATTCAATCCAACCCATCTGATGAATCTTATACTACGGTAAATCTATTGCTCGAAACTGCACGAATCGCGTATGAAGAAAAGCTGCCTATTTACGTTGTACTTACAATGCGTTCGGACTTTATAAGCCAGTGTGTGGCTTTTAAAGGCTTGCCAGAGACTATCGGATTTAGTCAGTTTTTTATACCTCGCCTCAAACGACACGAACTTCAGCAAGTAATAGAGGAACCTGCAATCTTATCTGGGGGCACTATAAGTAAACGACTTACAGAGATCCTTATTAATGAACTCCACGATGGATTCGACCGGTTACCTGTGCTGCAACATGCCTTAAACCGCTTGTGGCTAGAGGCGCGGAACGGTGAGGAGGTTTTAGATCTTATGCACTTGGCTAAACTTGGAGGTTTGGATTCGCTGTATCTTTCGGATACGGAACAAATGCAGTTCAAAAATTGGTTGTCGCAACA
>JBDKHP010000423.1:0-4578 GCA_039797645.1 Bacteroidota bacterium | reverse complement strand
CTATAATTAATTTTAAATCTATAGAATATTAAATTGAACGAAAAATTAAATCCTGCCAGAGGCGGTTTTTTATGGCAAGGAATAAGTTGCCTATTATTGCAATCGTTTAGGACTAGAGAATGGTATTTATCTGGTTTTTATACAAATAATATAAAACTGTCGGGTAATTAAGTTGAAAAATCGGATAAAATTGAAAACGTGCAGATTACGACGTATCTGATTGAATTTGAAGAGATAAAGTGCCAACCAAATAATGCGACTCCGACATTTTTAGTATTCACAAATCGGCTACACGCAATGAATCAATCTATTTGCGTGAGAACTTGTGTGGTGCTTGCGATTTGGATTCCTGCTTTTTGCATCGTGGCAAGTGCTTCTGTATAATCGTGTGCTTGCATATTTACGGCTTTGGTGGCGTCGCTGATGAGTGTGGTGTGGTAGCCAAGTTCTTGGGCGTCGAGGGCGGTGAATTTTACGCAATAGTCGGTGGCGAGGCCGCAGATGTAGAGCGTGGTGATGCCTGCTGATTGTAGCTGCTGGTGAAGTTGGGTTTGGTGAAGGCGTTGGTTGTCGAAGAAGCCAGAATAACTGTCGACTTCTGGGTCGTTGCCCTTGTGTACAACGGTATATTGTTCGGGTAATTGAATGTCGGCATGGAATGTGGCGCCGTGGCTGCCTTGTACG
Source organism: Bacteroidota bacterium (assembly GCA_039797645.1). GTDB lineage: Bacteria > Bacteroidota > Bacteroidia > Bacteroidales > JBDKHP01 > JBDKHP01. The sequence continues at coordinate 3,894 of JBDKHP010000423.1, read as the reverse complement.
CAGTGCGAGGGCCAGAGTACTTGGGTAATTCCATTGAGTTGTATGGTTTCAAAAGGCTGGGTTCCGGGGTGTTGGGTAGCAAAACTTTTGTGGGTAGCCGGATGCCAATCTTGGGTAAGATAGATGTGCGTAAAGGCTGGAATAAGCTGATTGATTGCGGGTATTATTGCCAGACTGTTGGGTACTGCGAGTGCGCCGCCTTCAAAGAAATCGTACTGTGGGTCGATTATGAGTAGTGCTTTCATCGGATTGTTTTTGGTAAAGTGTACTGGTTTGAGTTTCGGGCGTTGTGCTTGTGGCAAATATACGTAAAAGCTGGGGATTTGCTTGTTGCGGTATTGGCTACGGATGTTGTAATTGTGTGGATTTGATGTGTTGGGCCAAGCCGTAGGCTTGGTGTGTGTGTCGGTTGCATGGCCGTAGGCCAACTGAAAGTGTTGCCTTGTGTACCTACGGCGTTGGAGACGGTGCTGCCGTTTCAACTAGCCCGGATCGCGGCAAGTAGCCCACAGCATGTGATGTAGTGTCCTTTTTAACTGTGGTTCGATTGAAAAACTGCGGTGGCCAACTGACGGCGTACCCGTTGCGAGGACTACAGCCAAGAGCCGGCAGCCGCCTTTACAAATATTGTTGGGCTACAGCTCCTTATCCTTATTTTTTTCTTTTGGTATTCGGGTGGTGTGAAATAAAAAGCCAGTTTCCGAATGGGTAACTGGCTTGGTTTTTATACAGATACGCTGTAATCGCGAAGTGCGTCGTTGAGCGAGGTTTTTTTGTCGGTAGAAGGTTTGCGGCGACCGATGATGAGTGCCACGGGTACTTGGTAGGTGCCGGCTGGGAATTCTTTGGGAATTGTGCCTGGGATTACGACAGAGCGTTCGGGTACGCGCCCTCGGTATTCTATGGGTTCTGGCCCAGAAACGTCGATGATTTTGGTGGACATGGTGAGTACAACGTTGGCACCGAGTACGACTTCTTTTTCGAGGTGCACGCCTTCTACGACGATGCAGCGCGAGCCGATGAAGCAGCCGTCTTCGATTATTACGGGGGCGGCTTGTACGGGTTCGAGTACGCCGCCGATGCCTACGCCGCCACTGAGGTGTACGTCTTTGCCGATTTGTGCGCAGCTGCCTACGGTGGCCCAGGTGTCGACCATGGTGCCGCTATCTACGTAGCCGCCAATGTTTACGTAGGAGGGCATGAGGATTACGCCGGGGGCTAAATAGGCACCGTAACGGGCTACGGCGTGTGGTACTACGCGTACGCCGAGGTTTTTGTAGCCTGTTTTGAGTTTCATTTTGTCGTGAAATTCGAGGATTCCGACTTCGTGGACTTCCATTTGTTGGATGGGGAAGTACATGATTACTGCTTTTTTTACCCATTCGTTTACTTGCCATTCTTTGCTTTCGGCGATGGGTTGTGCTACGCGGAGTTGGCCTTTGTCGAGGAGTTCAACTACTTGGCGTATTGCGTCTTGTGTGGCTTGCTGGGAGAGGAGGCTGCGGTCTGCCCAGGCTTGCTCTATTGTTTGCTGGAGTTGTTGCATATTGGGATTTCTGCTTTAGTGTCTGTTTTAAATGTAGAAAGTGAAAATCGGCCTTTGGTAAGGTCGGTTTTCACTTTCGATGCTATGTTTTTGGGTACTATCGCTGTTGTGGCATGTTTTCGGCGCCATTGATGATGCCTGCTTTTTCTACAGTGATTTTTACGCCAGTGGCGATTTCTAGTACTACGGTGTTTTCTTCTACTTCGCTGATGCGTCCGTGGATTCCGCTAACGGTGATAACTTTGTCGCCTTTTTTAATTTCGGCGCGGAATTTTTTGGTTTCTTTCTGACGTTTCATTTGCGGACGTATCATGAAGAAGTAAAATACGATAATCAGCAATACGAATGGGCCGAATGATACTAATGGGTTTGGCGCGTCTGTCGCGGCCTGAATGAGGAGTAAATTGTACATAGTTCGTGTGAGTTAAGGTTTATGACCTATTTATTGGTTTCGTTTGTGATGTTTGTGTGTATTTGCCGGCTGGAAATACGATGTTAGTTTATTTCATTTAATAATTATTCGACTTGTGCTGTGAAGTTGAGTTTTGCTTCTTTGGGCTCGCCGTCGGTTGTGATAACTACTTGTTTGTTTTGCGTACCGTGGAATCCGGAAGAGTTGAATGAAAGTGTAACGTTTCCTTCAGCGCCTGGTGCTACGGGTTCGCGGGTGTATTCGGGGCTTGTGCAGCCGCAGCTTACTTGTACATGGCTTATAACTAGCGGCCCAGTGCCTTTGTTGGTAAACTTAAATACCTGACTTACTACTTCGCCACTGGTTATTTTGCCGAAGTCGTGAAAATCGGTTTCGAAGGCAATTGCACCGCCATTGTTGGCGTGTGGGTCTGTTTGCTGGTTTTGGTCAGCTACTTTTTCTTCTGCATTTTGGGCGGAATTACAGGCCCATAGTGAGCAGGAAATCAGTAAAATTATAATCGATTTCATAGTTGTAAGCATCAGATTTTGTTGCTGCAAAGAAAAATAAAAAAGTATTGCCAGCCAAAGCTAACAATACTTGTTGGGCATATTTTAAGATATTTTATTGACTATTCTTCTCCCTCGCCTATAAGTCCGCGGCCTTGTTTGTTGATGCGGCCTTCTTTGCGGAAACGTACCAACATTTGTTCTAAAACACCGTTTATGAATACGTTACTCTTTTGCGAGCTGTAGTATTTCGAGATTTCGAGGTATTCGTTGATGGTAACTTTTGTGGGAATTTGTGAAAATTCCATCATTTCTGTCATGGCCAAACGTAATAGAAGGCGGTCGATGAATATGATACGATCTAGTTCCCAGTTTTCGGCGTGTTCGGTAATGAGTCCATCGAGTTCGTCGGAGGTTGTGAGCGACTTACGTAGGAGTTTGGACGCAAATTCTTCGTCTTCTTCGTCGCGATAGAGCGGCATAAGTGGCAAGTGCGAAGAATCTTCTGGAGTGATACGTTTTATTGTTTTGGCAATCATGTTGATTACGTATTCTACGTCGTCGTTCCAGTAAATGCTTTGTTCTTCGAGGGTGTCGTACAAGTCTTCGCACGACATAATTTCTTTGTTGAAAAGCTTCACCAGGATTCTTTTGTCGGCATCGAAGTCTGAGGTTTCAGCTTCCATATATTCCTTAAATTCAGCGGATTCTTGAATTTTGCCGAAAATTGTTTTTACCAAGTCGCCATCGTTCTTCCACGAAAGTTTGGTGCGCGTAAGGTAATTGGTAAGCGCCCTATTGTTCCGAATGATTTCGATAACAGGGTTATCTACAAAGCGAAGGTTTGGATTGAGATCAGCTGGCGTTGGCCGACGCTTGTTTCTGGCTATATCGATTCTATCCTTTGAAAAATCTGCAACTTCAACAATCAGACTGAGCAGGTAATGATACAGATCGTATGCTTTGTCGATACTGTATCTCAACTCTTTTTCGGTTTGCTGAATGGTATTTCCTTCGTTGCGAAAATGGGCGTACAACACGTGAAGTACCTTGGTGCGTAATAACCTTCTACTAATCATAAGATAAAGAACTTTCTTGTTTTTTGTTGGTCTGCAAATTTAGGCTAATTTGCTTATTGATGCCAAAAAAAAATTCTAAAAAAGGTCTTACGATTTCTTTCTGAATAATATTTGTTCTGTTAAAGTGTTTATTAACTGAGGTTTACGATTTTAAAATAATTTTTAAAATAACTGTTTTAAGGATTGGTCGCGTGTGAAAAGAGAGTTTAACACACCATTTTGCGCCTATTTTGGGCACTTTGTACTGCTTCTGATCCTTATAGATGCCCCATTGTTTGGGCAATAGTTCGTTTGTTTTCGGCCTTTGTAGCAGAAAGCAGAAATTGCAAGCACAATAGGAACGATACT
>JBDKHP010000422.1:0-8192 GCA_039797645.1 Bacteroidota bacterium | reverse complement strand
ATGGCTAATTCGTTGGGGTGTAGCATGTCGGCGGCATAGAAACGGTAGTCGCGTAGGTCGTCGAGTTGTATTTCGTAGGCCGGAAAGTAGTCGATGCTTGGGAATTGTTGTTGTATCTCGTTGGCGGCGAGTAGCAGACTGCTTTTGCTGAGTTGGTTGCCATGGTGGCCGTCTTTTAAGTGACGTATTGGGCTTATTGTGAGTATAATGTGTATTTCTGGGTTTATTTCGCGGAGTGCTTTGATGAGTGGCTTGTAGGTGGCTACAATCTCTTCGGGTTGTAGGAATATGCGCTGAAATTTACTATCGGGCAGTTTGTGGTTGTTGGCTACTACTTGGTTGGTTTCGATATGTTTGTAGCACCACGCTGTGCCCCAGGTTATTATGAGATGTTGGGTGTTGTAGAGGTATTGGTGCCCTTGTTCGATGCTTTTGTTCATTTTCTGGGTTGCATCGGCGGCTGTACTTGCTGAGTATCGGCTATGGAAGGCGAAGGAGTGCCATTGGGCGTTGTAGTCGAACAGATCGGCGGATGAAATGTGCTGCTTTTGGCGGAGTATGTCGAGGGTGTTGGCGACCGACATGGGGTTGTACAAGATACCGCATGGGTTTATTAAACAGTTGTAGCTGTGTTCTTTGAGCTTGCGCCCTATGTTCTCGGTGAAGCATGAACCAAGGAGTAGTGTGTTGCTTTGGTAGCCTATTGTTTGGGCGAATTCACTTGGGTTGAGTGTGGTGCGAAATTCCATGGTGTGTGTTTATTTGCCAGTGAGTACTACCAGGGGAATGAGCATTTCTTCGAGCGAGATTCCTCCGTGTTGGAAGGTGTTTTTGTAGTATTTCACGTAGTGGCTGTAGTTGTTGGGGTATGCGAAAAAATCTTCGTTGCGTGCGAATATATAGCTGGAACTGAGATTGTTGGAGGGCAAGCGTATCAGCTCGGGTTTGCGTACTTCGAATACTTCTTTTGCTTTGTAGTCGAGGTTTTTGCCGTGTTTGTAGCGAAGGTTGGTATTGGTGTTACGGTCGCCGATTACTTTTATGGGGTTGTGGGTGCGTATGGTGCCGTGGTCGGTTGTGAGTACGATGTGGTACTTATGCTCGGCGAGGTATTTGAACATATCGAGCAAGGGAGAATGTTCGAACCACGAGCTTGTGAGGGATCGGTAGGCCGATTCGTTGTCGGCGAGTTCGCGAATCATCTGCATTTCGGTGCGGGCGTGGGATAGTATGTCGATGAAGTTGTACACCACCACTGCGAGGTCGCTGTTTGCGAGTTCGTTCATGGATTCGAGTAGCCGGCGTCCGTCTTTGTTGTTGAGTATTTTGCGGTAACTGATGCGTATTTTGAAGCCAAGTCGCTGCATTTGTTTTTCGAGGAGTTGTTCTTCAAACTGATTTTTGGAGCCTTCTTCGTCGTCTTCGGTCCAGTATTCGGGCATTATTTTGCTAATGTCGAGCGGCATGAGTCCGGCGAACAGGGCGTTGCGGGCGTACTGGGTGGCTGTGGGGAGAATGCTGCAATAAATCTCCTCGGACTCGATGTTCATAAATTCGCTCAAACTCTCTTGCATGATGCGCCACTGATCGAACCGAAGGTTATCGACCACCAAAAGTGCTACTTTTTTGCCTTCTTTCAGGAGGGGTGCGACGCGTTCGCGAATGACGCTTGGCGAGAGTAGCGGTTTTTCGGATTGGTCTGTAAACCAACCTATGTAATTGTTCTGGATGAAGCGAACGAAGCCATTGTTGGCGTCGCTTTTTTGCATGGCGAGCACTTCGTCCATGGCGGGGTCTTTAGATCGTTCTAGCTCTAACTCCCAATATACGAGTCGTTTGTAAACTTCGCTCCAGTCTTCAAAACTACGGGCGTCGCCTATTTGCATGGCGAGTTTGCCAAATTGTTGTTGGTAGGTTGATGTGGTTTTTTGCGAAATGAGCTGTTTTTTCTGAATGTTTTTCTTGATTGCTAACAGTATTTGATTCGGATTGACTGGCTTTATGAGGTAATCGGCAATTTTGGAACCGATGGCTTCGTTCATCAAATCTTCTTCTTCGCTTTTGGTAATCATTATGATGGGTAGGTGCGGGGCAATTTCTTTAATCTTTTCGAGGGTTTCTAGCCCCGAAATGCCTGGCATATTTTCGTCTAAAAAAACTAAATCGTAGGTATGTTGCTTTATGAGGTCTATTGCTTCGTAGCCATTATTTATGGTTTCTACCGTATAGCCTTTTCGTTCCAGAAAAAGAATTTGTACGGAGAGTAAGTCTATTTCGTCGTCAACCCAAAGTATATTTGTGCTATCCATAGTGATTTTGTGAATACTTGTTTGTATAAAATTTGGTTCACAAAACCTGTGTTTTCTGGTTAACTACAACGCACTTACAGAAATTGAGGCTGGTTTTGTAATACAACCCAGACAGACAGGAGCCATAAAGACGCTGGCAGAAATGGGTTCGCCTATCTACAAATGTAACCTACTGCGCGGTAAAAAGCCAATGTTTTAGCAAAGTTTAAGCTTTATTTATCTGATTTTTATAGACCAACTGCTGAAAAATGCGCTTTAGGGGAATTTCGTAGAGTATTATGCCCGAGAGAATGAGGGTTGCGCCAAATATCTCTGCTGGTTTGAGTATTTCCTGCGCAAACCAATAACTGAAAAATGCAGCAAAAACGGGTTCGAGGGAAAAAATGAGTCCGGCTGCAACCGGGTTTACAAAACGTTGAGCCCACGACGATATACCATAGCAAAACAAAGTACCCACCAATCCGAGGTAAATGAGTGCTGGCCAGCTTTGTGGCAGAATATGCCAAGGGTTTGCGGCCAAGGATTGATGCGCTATGGCATTGAAGATTCCCGAAAACAAAAACTGATAGGCTACCAAGGCCAGAATGTCGTTGCGGCGTGCCATTTTGCCCACAAACACGATATGTAGCGCCGCAGTGAGTGCCGTGACGAGCGTAATGAGATCGCCGATATTGACCTGCGTTTTGGCGTCGTAGGTAAGTAAGTACAGACCAATAGCCACGAGCATAATAGAAACCAACTGAAACCACCGAAACTTGTAACGATACAACACGAACATTACCAAAGGCACAAGCACCACGGCGACACCCGTAACGAAAGCACTATGACCCGAGGAGGTGTATTGCAGTCCGATGGTTTGCGAACTGTACATTACGGCAAGCAGAAACCCAAGTATGGCACCGTCTAAAATCGTTCGTTTTACGAGCAAGGTTTTGGGCTTGCGCAGCAGCAAAATCCCGAACAGAGGAATACAAGCCATGAAACTGCGCACCAATACCAGTAGGTACGGATCTATTTGTGTTACAGCATCTTTCACAATAAAGAAAGTAGTGCCCCATACAACGGCCACTACTACCAGCAAGAAGGGCGCAACGCGCTCGGAATTTGTCATTTTGTGTCCCAATTTTGAGCCTCGAAATTAGTCAATTTACAGCACTTTTTCTAGGGATTAGTACGCCGTTTGGCACCTCGAATTGCTTGCGCCGTAAGCGGATCGTCGGGCCACGAATGTTTGTGATACTTGCGTCGGAGTTCGCTCTTTACCTCGAAATACGTGTTGTGCCAAAAGCTTTTCAGGTCTGAGGTTATTTGTACGGGCTTGAACCCCGGCGAAAGCAGGTGCATTACGACAGCCGTACGGCCTTCGTTCACACGCGGACTTTCGAGCCAACCAAAAACTTCCTGAAGCCGTACTGCCAGAATCGGAGCAGACCCATCGGCGCGGTATTCGAGTGCGATGTTCGAGCCGCTGGGTACTTCTAAGTGTGTAGGGCATAGCTTATTGAGGGCTTGTTGTTGTTCCCAACTGAGGCTGTTTTGCAGAATTTCTGCCAAGTTGAGTTTTTTAAGTTGCTGGCCTTTTCGCACGCCTATCAGATACGGACTCAACCAAACGCTAGCCGTATTGAGTAAATTTTCTGTGGTAACGTCTGGCCAATTTTCGTCCGTGCGCCAAAGCCTCAGTGAGAGCACACGGGCTTGCCAAGCGGCCAACTCTTCGTTCAAATCGAGCAGCGAGCGGCCTTCTTTGCGAATTGCCTCACAGAGAGCTTTTTGTACCAAGTTGTCGTCTGGTTTTTCTATGGGTGTACTACGCAGCACGATGCTGCCGATGCAAAGTTCTTTGTTGGCCACAATGCAGGCATCTTCAGAATCCCAACGAATCCGTTGACGGTCTTTCAGCATGGGGGCCAAATCGCGCGGATTCAGTGGCGATGCGAGGAAGATCTTGCCCACACCTTCCCGGGCGTCAATATGCGACACAGCCAACCAAGCTTCGTGCGCCAAATCGTCGTGCCGACCCGCAGTGGCAATTTTGCCGTTGGCCAACTGAAACTGCGCATTGTTGCCCGGACGCGAACACGCGATGCGTTCCGGGTAGGCTTGCGCCAGAAGCACCCCCGTGAGGAACACATCGACGGGCGAATTCTCTGGTTTTAGCAGGTACAGTTTTCGGTACGAACCTGCCACACGCTCAATATGCGCAAGCTGCTTGCCCTTGCTGGGGTTCGACCGATAACGACGTAGGGCCTCGATGCGCAGATTGATGTCGATACCCGTTCCGTTGGGCATAAAATCGCGTTCTTCTATCACCGCAGCCAAATCGGTAGCTAAGGCCAATTGTTTCATTTCGTGGGCTTTCACCAGCATGTGCGCAATACGCGGATGGCACGGTATGCGGTGTATTTGTTTGCCGTGTGCCGTAATTTTTCCTTCTTCCAGCGCATCAAGTTCGTGCAGAATTTCCGAAGCTTGCGCCATTGCTCCTTTGGGCGGCGGACTCAACCACGCCAAATCCAGCGGATTCACAATGCCCCATTGCGCCAAATCCAGCACAAGGTCGGCCAAATCGGCCTGTTCTATTTCGGGCTTGCGGTGCAGTTCCAAGACAGATTGCGTATGTGCCGACCACATTCGGTAGCACACACCTTCCGTGAGCCGCCCTGCGCGACCCGCACGCTGATCGGCCTCATCAATCGAAATCGCCTTGGTCTCTAAACGCGACAAACCCGAATTGGGGTCGAACTGCGAATACCGCCCAAAACCACAGTCAACCACCGCCCGAATCCCCTCAATGGTCAGACTCGTTTCGGCGATCGACGTGGCCAAAACCACCTTCCGTTTGCCCTCTCTGTTCGGGAAAATCGCCGCGTTTTGCCTATTTTGTGGCAACTGACCAAAAAGCGGACAAATCGCAAAATCGGGCAAGGCGTTTCGCAAGAGCGATTCGCATTGCATAATTTCCGACTGTCCCGGCAAGAAAGCCAGAATGTCGCCCTCGTTCTCCTTTGCAGCCCGCAGAATGATACGCGCCGCCATCTCTGGCAGCATTTTAACATCCGCATCGCCCACATAGCGTAATTCCACAGGGAACTGTCTGCCCAGACTCTCCACCACACTCGCCCGCAACATCGTCGCCAGCATCGGCATATCCATCGTAGCCGACATCGCCACAATGCGCAAATCCTGTCGGAGCACCAACTGCGCTTCTCTACAAAGCGCCATCGCCACGTCGGCGTGCAAACTACGTTCGTGAAACTCATCGAAAATCACCATTGCGATGCCTTCCAGCGCGTTATCGTCGTGCAACATACGCGTCAGAATACCCTCCGTAAGCACCTCGATGCGCGTATTTGGCCCTACGCGCGTATCAAAACGCACCCTATAGCCCACCGTATCGCCCACCGATTCGCCCAACATTGCCGCCATCCGCGTCGCAATACCCCGCGCCGCCAGCCTCCTCGGTTCCAGCATCAGAATTTTTTGCCCCTTCAACCAAGGCTCATCGAGCAGCGTAAGCGGCAGGAGCGTACTTTTGCCCGCACCTGGGGGCGCTTTCACAATAAGCGTAGTTTCCGCTGCAAGTTTATCCTGAATCGTACGGACAATATCGGCCACCGGAAGCCCAAAAGATGTATAGTCGAAATCCCTCATAAGCCGCAAAGATACGTAGAATCTCCGCCCGCCCACAAACAAAAAAAGCCTCCCTTTTGGGGAAGCTTCAAGAAGAGTATGCTATAAAATTGTGTCCTATTTCAAGTTTTTCACCATTTCGGTATGAATCACCGCACCATTTTGTTCCAGTCTCACAAGGTACAACCCCACAGGCAATTGCGCCAAGCTGAATTCTTTGCTGTTATCGGTACCCAATTTTGCACTGTGCACCAGCTCCATGCTGCTGTTATATATCCGAACGGTTGTTTCAGTACTTTCTGCATCGCCCACCGACACCACCAAGTGGTTGCTACCGTTGAAGCTTACGGCCACATTATGAGCAGTAGCAGGTATTACATTGTCAGCCATTGCGTTAACGGCCAAACCTAAAACTACTGCGAGGATAAATGCTACTTTTTTCATGGCTTTAAATATTATATAGTTTATAATTTTGTTTCAGTTTTTGTTGTTGTTTCATTGTTTCAACGATACAAAGATATAGCAGCCGCACGCCCTACACCAGCCAAAACCCGTTAGCAGTCGAATCAGTATAGTAAGATGCCGAAAGCCACCCGCCAACCGTCAATTTCCCGAATGTCAATTCACAAGCCCCTACCGACAGTTCACAAAAACCAACCATTGTAACTACCTGCATATCAATGCTATTACAAACCAAAAAAACTTCCAGAATGAAAAAAAAATAAAAATAAGGATTAGGAGCTGAGGCCCAACACTATTTTAGGCGGCTGCTGCCGGCTATTCGCTTGTAGTCCTCGCAAACGGGAACAGCACCACTTGGCTGCCTGAGTATTTCAATCAAAGCCCTGTACAAAAGGCAATTACATCACCTTGCTGTGGGCTACCGCTACTATCCGGGCTAGTTCGGTCGGCAGCTCCGTTTGTAAAGCCGTAGGTACGCTGGGCAAGCACTTTCTGTTGGCCTACGGCCATGTGGTGTTATCGTACTCCAAGCCTACGGCTTGCCTACAAAGTCAACTTTTTAACAACGCAGGTTTATACACTTAATTCCAACTATATATCAAAACGGGAAGAGCTACCATTCCACTGTTTGAAAAATAGTGAAAAGGTGTTAACGTTCTATTAGTCAATCTGTTTATCTTCAATGCTACTTAACAATTTATCAAAATCAGATTGAAACAAGGCATCTTGGACTATCCGATACTTTTCAAATTCACTTTCTGCATGTTCTTTGGCAATTTCTGCACTGATACTACCGGCATTCTGAAGAATTTCTCTGTCGTCAAACTGAAGGAACAAATCCAATCTTTTCGCCCAATCTTCCATAGTCATAGGAATTTGACGTTTGGCTCTGATTTCAGCCAATTCAAGATAAGCATTTACAATTCGCCCTAAACTAGCTAATTCGTCTTTGGTTAAATAATTTTTAACGATTGACACATCACTTTTAAGAATCTTTCCTTCCGGACTGTTTCTCCAAGAAGTTAAGCCCATAAAATCCTTTCGACTATCAGCCCGTTTTACAATTAATTCTGCTGCCGTGTGTTGATGTATTGCATAGTGTAGTTTGTTCTGCACTTTAGCAAAGAATTCTTTTGTGGTGGGTGCAGCTTTGTTGTAATCGATACTTGTAGCGTAAATATCCGTAACTTTCTGATAAAAACGTCTTTCGCTTAACCTAATTTCACGGATTTCTTCCAGTAGATGTTCGAAATAATCTTCGTCAATAAAAGCTCCATTTTCCATCCGTTTGCGATCCAGCACGTATCCTTTTATTGAATACTCCTTAAGCACCTGTGTTGCCCATTGCCTAAACTGTGTTGCCCTTGTACTATTGACACGATAACCTACCGAGATGATTGCGTCAAGATTATAGTATTTTGTATTGTAGCTTTTCCCATCAGATGCAGCTATTCGGAAATTCCTAATAACTGAATCTTCATTAAGCTCTCTGGTCTTGAAAATATTTTTCAAGTGCTCATTTATAGTTGGCACGCTCACATCAAATAGCTCAGCTATAAGTTTTTGACTGAGCCAAATTGTTTCATCTTCATACCGCACTTCTATTGTCGATGTTTTGTTTTGATTGGTGAAAACCAAAAACTCGGCGGTACTATTTCTTATTTGTATTTCTTTATCTTTCATTATCGTACTTGTAATTACTAAAAGTGAGACACTGGTATTTACTTTATCAAGTTGTTTTTGTCGTAATTTCGATTGTCTGTAATGCAATGTCTAACGCCACGTGAG
>JBDKHP010000421.1:0-7120 GCA_039797645.1 Bacteroidota bacterium | reverse complement strand
CTTCAAACCCGCCAGACAAGCCAGCACGCATCATGTCGTTCGGTCTGAAAACCTCATTCGTGCCAATTCGCTTTCGTCGATGGTTTGGGGCAGTATGAGCATAATCGGAGCTAGTTTGGGCGGCATACTTTCGGCAGCCATTGGGTATCAGATGGCTTTTGTGCTGAATTCATTATCGTTCCTTGTATCAGCCTATTACATCTCTCAGATAAAGATCGAAATCCCCACAATTGCCACGCCAGTCCGCAACATTTGGCGCGATATTGTAGAAGGCTACCACTTTATGCTCCGCACCCCGATGGTCTATTCCATGATATTTATGGGCATGGCATGGGGTTTTGTAGGTGGCGCATACATGGTACTACTACCCATTTACGGCGCAGGCGTGTACCATCAGGGCGATTTCGGCATCGGTATTCTTTACGCCGTTCAAGGCGCAGGCGTACTCATCGGCGGGCTACTGGTGGGCAAACTCGCCCAAGGGAAAATCCAACGCATGAAAACCATTTATGGCTGGTCGTACCTCTTTCAAGGACTCTTTTTTGTGATTTTTGCCCTCACCGATACGCTCGTGGTGGGCAGTATCGTGCTGCTCCTGATGCGCATCACCGGCGGGCTCATCATTCCGCTCGATTCTACCCTGCTGCAACATTACACACCCAAAGCCATGCAAGGCCGTGTGTTTTCGCTCCAAATGGCCATATTTAGTGTCGTACTCCAAAGTTCCATGCTAACCATCGGAGTCTTGCTCAAATATTTCAGTCCGCAAACCCTCGGGGTAAGTTTTGGGCTCGTATGCATTGTTATCAGCGTTCCATGGTTAATTGCATTCTACACCAAACGCATCTGACACCTCACACACAAAGTTTCTGTTTTTAGACCAACACGCCCACAAAGTCGGAATTTTAAACCACTACAAGTAATTAGAAATAAATGCTTTAACCCTGGTTTATAAAGAATCAATTGTCTATTTGACGGGATATTAACAATTGTTTTATAAATTTGCGCGGGCTGAAAAAGCAATAACCCATACTTTAAAGCTTAGTATTTAAGCGATTAAACACAACGGAACAATGGTATTACTCGACTTCGAAGCAGCAATTGGCGAACTGTACGAACAGCTTGAAAAAGCAAAAAAAATGCAGACCGAAACCCAAGTAGATATGGGCAGCGTCATTGTTGAACTTGAAAAGAAAATCTCCGACCGTAAGGCCGAGATTTACTCCAACCTAAGCCCTTGGCAACGCGTACAACTCTCGCGTCACCCCGAACGCCCCTACACCCTGAGTTATATCGAAGCCCTCACAGGCGGCGATTTCATAGAGCTTCACGGCGACAGAATGGTGAAAGACGACAAAGCCATGATTGGTGGCTTCGGCAACTTCGAAGGCCAAACCGTCATGTTCATCGGTCAGCAGAAAGGCACAACCACCAAACTCCGCCAATACCGCAATTTCGGCATGGCAAACCCCGACGGCTACCGCAAAGCACTCCGCATGATGCGCCTTGCCGAGAAATTCGGAAAACCCATCATCACCCTTATCGACACCCCCGGAGCATTCCCCGGACTCGAAGCCGAAGAACGCGGCCAAGGCGAAGCCATAGCCCGCAACATATACGAGATGTTTCGCATCAAAGTACCCATAATCTGCATCGTAATCGGCGAGGGCGCATCCGGTGGCGCAATCGGCATCGGCGTAGGCGACCGCGTGCTCATGCTCGAAAATACTTGGTACTCAGTAATATCGCCCGAATCCTGCTCCTCAATTCTATGGCGAAGTTGGGACCAAAAACAAGTAGCCGCAGCAGCCCTCAAACTCACCTCCGAAGACATGCTCGCACAAGGCCTCATCGACGGCGTAGTAAAAGAACCACTCGGCGGCGCACATTCCAACCCCGAAGCCATGTTCGAAATACTCCGCGAAACCATCCGCACCAATCTGAGCGACTTACGCAAAAAAACACCCGATCAGTTGGTCGTAGAGCGCATCGACAAATTCTCAAAATTCGGCACCTATATCGAAGATTAACAACCATAACCTTTCTATAATGCAAAACGCGCAACAGTCCCCCGACCCGTTGCGCGTTTGTAGTTTTAGCCCAGACCACCCGATTACACTCGCTGACTAAGAAAAAAAACAAAAAAAGGATTTGGAGCGGGGGCTAAACTTTTCAATTAAGCCCCGCTGCCGGCTATCCGCTTGTAGTCCTCGCTGGAGGGTACGAAATCAATAGGCTGCCCGTGTATTTCAATCCAAACCTTTCATAACCTGATACTTACGCTCGCCAGCTGTGGGCTACCGCTACTATCCGGGCTAGACCGAATGGCTGTTTTTCAATTCCACGCCGTAGGTACGCTGGGCAAGTACTTTACTTTGGCCTACGGCCATGTGGCGTTATCGTACGCCAAGCCTCTGGCTTGGCGAAAAACAAGCCACACGTTTCCCCAACCGCCACATTGCGTCTTTTTGTGACTTTACTTGTAGTCTGCCCTACAAAATGCCTTGCAATTTTGCGACTCAAATGTTGAAATACATGGAATTTCGTTGCATTTAATTGCGAAGAAATAATAGATTCGTAAAGACTTACCGTTCGCTTTATCTGACATGGATACGATACTGCAGCACAAGGTTTCGCCAACGGACATTTGGTGATTCTTGGGCTATTATAAAACGACTGATTCAAAACTGCGGCAGAATCATATAAAGCAAATATGCAGTTGGGTAGAGTGAGTATTTGTGAGACTTAAACAAGTTAGACCGATTGTAGTAAGGTAGCTACTGCCTAAAATATGCACAACGCACCACACTTTTGGTCTGCAAAATCTTATACAAACATTTAGAGAAGCTACAACATGAAACTGACAAACGAGCTTATTGAGGAAATTGCAGAAGGATTAGAATGTGGAATGCGCTGTTTTTACAACCAAAAAACTGGAGAATTAAAGACTTCAATGAATGAAACAAATTGGGGTGTTTCGGATTCCACTATGTGGTATGACGATGAGGAGGAAGGAGAGGAAGATGACGAGGATGGCGAAATCTTAAATTGGATGGATTATTTTGAATTTGAGGGTCTCGATTCGGCTTCTTCGTTCAGTATAATGTCCGATTTTGCTGATAGTATCCACGATTCGCGATTACAGGCCAAATTGCACAACGCATTAAATAGGCCCAAACCGTTTAAAAACTTCAAATGGGAAATAGACAATTCGGGCGAAACCAGAAATGAATGGTTTCAATTCAGGAGAATGCGATTTATTGAGTGGGTGAAAATTCAAATTGAAACTGAAAATAGAAAACTGAAACTGTAATTTGCTTTGTTAGGTGTGGGTGGCTTCCCGCCCAATGTCTTTAAGTGAAGGAATTCGTACTGTTTAAGCCTTTTTTTTTAGTGATATTTTCGCGGTATATTCCCAACTTAAAAGAACGGTAGCACGCTAGAATTTCCCGGGCATTATTGCGCGATAGAACCAAATGTGCCTAATAAATAGCACAGGCTGTAATGCCTGCGAAAACTGTGTCGCCCTGAAATTGCTTGTTAATTATTCGTTTTTTTGTCCAGCTGTATCACGAAAATACTGCTTTCGCTACGCACAGCTTCCTTGCTCTGGAGCGTTGGCTGGTGGTGATTTGTGGTCTTTCACCTTGCTGATTTGGGCTTCAGCTGGAGCTTGGTGGCGTGTATCATGGCCGTAGGCCAACTGGTGCGTTTGCCGTGCGAAATTATGGCGTGGATTTGGAAAGGGGGCATTCGGCCTAGCCCGGATAGTAGCGGTAGCCCACAGCTGGCGAACGTAAGTGTCAGTTAATGAAAGACTTGGATTGGAATACATGGGTGGCCTATTGATTTCGTACCCTCCAGCGAGGACTACAAGCGGATAGCCGGCAGCGGGGCTTATTTGAAAAGTTTCGTTCCCGCTCCAAATCCTTTTTTTTTTTCATTGGCTTTCTGTTTTCCGCGATTTCGCTTTGTTCCTTGTGCGTTTCGGGGGTGGTTTTGGTTTGTTTTTGGGGTGAGTGGTGTATAGAATCTGATTGTTTGTTGGTTTTTGGGATTCAAATAAACTCACAATCATTTTTTTTTGTTGATTTCTTTAGGGTGTAATTTTTTAAAAAAAAGACGTATAAGCATTTTGTTTTCAATTACTTACCCTTGGTGTGTGAGTTTATATGCATCTATGCTGATCTGTTTTTGTATGGATGTTTGATTCTTTTTTTATGTGTAAATTTACGAGGTGTTTCTGCTCTTACGAGCAATTTTTGTTTCGGAATATTTACACTCTAAAAATAACAATCGGTATGAATTTTAACAAACAAATTGGGTTTCTGGTGCTTGCTGCTTGGTTGGCCTTGGCTTCTTGCGCAAAGAAGGATGCTGAAATTTCTAAAACGAACGATCCTGTGGAGGCTAGAGTTGACTCTTTACTGGCACTGATGACTTTGGAAGAAAAAGTGGGTCAGTTGGTACAATCGACAAGTAGGTGGGAACTTACGGGGCCTGTGCCTGCCCAAGAAAATGCACAATTGCTCTTGGAGCAAATTAAAAAAGGCGAAATTGGTTCGATGTTGAACGTAACTGGCGCAAATGCTGTGCGCGAGGCCCAGAAATTGGCCGTGGAAAATTCGCGTTTGGGAATTCCGATGGTGTTTGGCTACGATGTGATTCATGGTTATAAAACTATGTTTCCCATTCCGCTGGGCGAAACTGCGAGCTGGGAGCCTGAATTGGCACGTGCGTCGGCGGCAGTAGCGGCTGACGAAGCTGCGGCTGCGGGTATCAGTTGGACGTTTGCGCCGATGGTTGACGTGTCGCGCGATGCGCGTTGGGGGCGTTCGATGGAGGGTGCTGGCGAGGATACTTATTTGGGAACTGTTTTCGCTGGTGCGAGAGTGCATGGTTTTCAGGGCGATAACCTTGCTAGTATATCTACGGTTGCTGCTTGTGCGAAGCATTTTGCTGCTTACGGTTTTATTGGTTCTGGCCGGGATTATAACGGCGTTGAGCTTTCTGATTATACCTTGCATAATGTTGTGCTACCGCCTTTTAAGGCTTGTGTGGACGCTGGTGTGGCTACTTTTATGAACTCTTTTAATGAGATTGGTGGCTTGCCTTCTACGGCCAACGAGAATTTGCAGCGCACTATTTTGAAGGGCGAGTGGGGGTTTGATGGTTTTATGGTATCAGATTGGGGGTCGATTGTTGAAATGATTGCCCACGGTGTGGCTGCTACGCCAAGCGATGCAGCCAAATTGGCGATAGAGGCTGGTTCGGACATGGATATGGAGGGCAATTGCTACGGTACGAGCCTTGTGAAATTGGTGAACGATGGTAAGGTGGATGTGAAACTGATTGACGACGCTGTGCGCCGTGTGTTGCGTGTGAAATTTCGCCTCGGTTTGTTCGACAATCCGTATTTGTATTGCGATTCGGTGCGCGAAAAGGAGCGGACACTAACTCCCACAAACCTTGCTTTGTCGCGCCAAATTGCGAAACGCTCTATCGTGTTGCTCAAAAACGACAAGCAGATTCTACCTTTGGAAACGAAATTTAAGCGTGTGGCTGTGATTGGTCAGCTTGCTGCCGATAAGGATTCTCCACTCGGAAGCTGGCGTGCAAAGGCCGAAACTTTGTCGGCAGTATCGGTTCTTGAGGGCTTGCGCACGGCTTATGCCGAAAAGGGTGTGGCGGTTACTTATGCTCGTGGCCCAGAATATACCGATTCTGTGAATGTTTTCAGCAAAGAAGTGCGGATTAATACAACTGACAGGGCCGGTTTGCCCGAAGCGGTGGCTTTGGCTAAAAATTCGGATGCCGTGGTGCTGGTTCTTGGCGAGAATTGTTACCAAAGTGGTGAGGGGCGGAGTCAGGTAGAAATAGGTCTCAAAGGTTTGCAACTCGAATTGTTCGAAGCAGTTGTGAAAGCCAATCCGAATGTGGTATTGGTGCTGATGAATGGCCGTCCGCTCGATTTGAGTGCTGTGGTGGGTAAAGTTCCTGCAATTGTAGAAGCTTGGCATTTGGGCTCTGAAAGTGGCAACGCGATTGCCGATGTGCTTACGGGTGCTTACAACCCGTCGGGTAAATTGCCGATGTCGTTTCCAAGGTCGGTGGGGCAGGTGCCTATCTATTACAATGCAAATAATACCGGACGCCCCAATCCGGGCGATGTGTTCTGGTCGCACTACACAGACAGCCCCAATACGCCGCTATTTCCCTTCGGTTTCGGTCTGAGCTACACTACGTTTGAATATAGTGATTTGTCCTTGTCGGCAAACAAGCTTACGAGCGACAAACCACTGACAATCAGTGTGAAAGTAAGCAACAAAGGTGCCCGTGATGGCGAAGAAGTCGTGCAGCTTTACGTACGGGATTTGGTGGGAAGTATCGCCCGCCCTGTGAAGGAACTCAAAGGTTTTCGGAAGGTTGCAATCAAGGCTGGCGAAACGAAGGAAGTGAAATTCGAGATTTCGGCCAAAGACCTGGCATTCTACACCCGTGCAAAAAAATGGGAGACTGAAGCGGGCGATTTTACCCTTTGGGTGGGTACTAATTCGACGGAAGGTTTGACTGCAAATTTCGCATACTAGAACACCCCGAACCCTATATTAAGTACCCATTAAATAAGGATTAGGAGCGGCTGACACACTATGTTTAGTGTGTCAGCCGCTTCTAATCCTTTTTTTTGTAGGCTTAGATGAGTGGCTTGAGTATAAAACTAAATGTGATGCGGATGTTGTTACGTATTACCGTAAGTCGCATTCTACGATTGTATAGCGTAAAGAACTGGTGTTGCATTTGTTCTAATGTGTAGCCATCGGCAGGTCTGTTATCGACTTCCAGAATGCGGTCCCCGGCTTCTAAACCTGCAATGGCGGCGTTGCAAGATGGTTCTATTTCGCTGATAATAAATATAGATAAGCCAGGGTAGGGCGAACTGAGTTCGATGCCACTCACGTTGAAGAAGAAAGATTCGCGTGTGCGTGAACTGGGTTTGAAGGCTACCTGCGAGCCAGGGTAATTGAACCAAATGTCGAAACGTCGAAGGATTTCGCCCCCCAAACTGCCGTTGCGTTTGCGGTATTTCAGGGCGAGCAATAGTTCGCTGGAATCGGGGAAG
>JBDKHP010000420.1:0-3563 GCA_039797645.1 Bacteroidota bacterium | reverse complement strand
TGACTACATTCTCTATCGAATTCGTCAATTTATCAACTACAAAATCAAGTCCTATGTCTTTTTCTTTTTTCATTTAGCTAAAATACGAAAATTTCAATTCATAATTTGATGCTGCTTTAGGTTTTAGCATAACTCCCAACGTTTTATTAGCACTATTGAGCTTTACGTCTTGTTATGGCACTGAGTAAAGCAATAGAGCTTTTCGTACGTATTCGGAGGTATTCCCGCACCAGACTTCTGTTACGCTTTACACAAATATATTGTTGTAGATCCGTATTGATGCTTCGTTGGTGCTGTATTTTGGGGAATATTCAGCCAAGCCGTAGGCTTGGCGTGCGATAACGCCACATGGCCGTAGGCCAATGTAAAGTGCTGGCCCAGCGAACCTACGGCGTTACAAATGGTGCTGCCGATCGGCCTAGCCCGGATAGTAGCGGTAGCCCACAGCTGGCGAACGGAAGTTTCAGGTTGTGAAAGGCTAGGACTGAAATACACTGGCGGCCTACTGATTTCGTACCCTCCAGCGAGGACTACAAGCGGATAGCCGGCAGCAGCCTTATATAAGTAATGTTTCGCTCCCGCTCCAAATCCTTTTTTTTATTTTTTTGTTTTTTACAGGTTTTTGTGTTTTGGCTTCGGCTGGTTCGGGTGGTTTCTGGCAGTTTTCTTGTACTGCTTTTTTTTAATGCCGTGGGTGCTTGCTTACCGATTGGTATTGTGTACATTGTGTGAATTATTGGCTAAAACTCGACAGACTATGAAACTAAAAACGATTTCGCTATTGGTGCTATGGCTTTTTGTGGGGGCTTGGGCTTTCGGGCAGCGACTTACGAAAAAGGCTCTTTATACTTTTAAGGATAATGAAAAATTGGTGTTCGCCGATGAACATCAGATTCGACTCTCCCCACAGGGGGTTGATTATGTGTTTTATATTCAGGGGATTACTGCGAAGGATACCAGCTTTTGGTTGCTTTGTAATGGCAAGGAGAGTCCGCATTACGCGGCCTTATTCTACCCCGAACTTACGGGCTACGATACCACGAATGCGTATTATGTGGTGGGACAACGCAAAGATGCAAACTACGTGTATGCCAATGGTGTGGAATTTGGTCCGTTTGATGAGATTAGTCCGCAGGGGAATTCGGCTTACCACCTGAAGGTTGGCCCAGAGGGCGATGTGGCTTTTGCGGGTTCGCGAAACGATGCGTGGAAGGTGTTTTATGGCAACACGAGCTACACGCCGCACGACCCTAGTACCTATCGTTTCGATCCGTTCGAGTTGGTGCCGCTTGCGTCTAAGCGTTTGGTTTTCAGTTCGGAGAAAAACGGGAAGAAGGTTGTAAATGTGGCTGGTAAGGAATTACCCGCCGTGGACGAAGTGCTGGAAATGGGTTTCGGCGATGGTGGTTCGTATGTGGTGTATTACAAAACGGACGATAAGTACTTTGTGCGTACGGAATCGCAAACGTATGGGCCGTACGCCAAAACGGGTTATTCGCAGGTGAATAAAAAGGGCGATTTTTGCATCAGTTACCTCGACAACAATGTGTGGTATGTGCTTACGCGCAATGGGAAGTTGGGTCCGTTTGAGGCTATTAGTGAGTATTATGGCATGAAGCTAGACGACGCTGGTCATTATTGGTTTGGGTATCGCGATGGGAACAAGTGGTTTGTGTTTGCAGACGGTAAATCGTACCCAGCGGGCGACGATTACAGTGCGTATTATTTCTACAACGATCAGAATTTCGGGCTGCGCTATGTGGAGGGCGGTATGCAGTATGTGGCAATCAACAACAAAAAATACGGGCCGTATCAGAAAGCTGAATGGACGGATAACTACGATTTGTATCAGGTGAAACTTGCGGGTAAAAACGAGTTTGCGTTTGTGGCCAAGCGAAATGGTTTCAATTTGGTGAATCATTCGGGCGAGGAAGGGGCAGCTTTCGGGTTAATTACCAAGCCAGAATTGCATCCGGGGAATATTGTGTCGTACCGTATTGCCGATAACAATCAGTTCTACTTTTTCTACGATGGTAAAAAGAACGGGCCTTTTGATGAATGTGGTTTTTCGTACAATCCGATTGCTGTAAATGCCAAAGGTCTGTTTGCCGAACCTGTGCGACAGGGCAATAAATGGCATGTCTGCACCAATTATCAGCTCAGCGACGCCTATACGAAAGTGTTCGATGCGCAAGTGGCCAGCGATGGTACGTTGGTTGTGGTGGCAGGCGGATCGGGCGAGGGTGTGCAGGAGGTGTACCTAAACAACCGCAAAGTGGGGGCGTTCAACAATGTGGAAGGGCTAAACTGTGTGTCGGCAACCTTGTGGTGGTTCGTGGGCGACGGGTACTTGTGGGTGAATGGTGTGAATAACGGAAAAGCCGAAATCGCAACCAATCCCGAACGGACGAGTTTTGTGGTGGTGAGCGACAATGGTGTGTCGGCCAATGGCAAAGAGCTGTCCAAGTCGCCAGCGTATCTGCTCCGCTATTCGGCCAAGTTGGCAAGCTTTTATTGGTTGAGTATCGAAAACAAAACGATTGTTGCCAATATCTGGAAGTAAATCTGACGCAGAATTTTAGAATACGAACAGGCATTTCTCGTTAAGGGGAATGCCTGTTCGGGTTTAAAGCCAGAGTCTTATGCCATTTCTACTGTGGTTTCCGCCTCTTCTTTGTGGTGCTTGTTGGTAAGGATAAACACCGCAAGCACCGCCAAACTCAAAGCCAGCGAACCTTGTAGCCACATTGCTGTTTTAATAGAGATGAGGTCTTTGAGCCAACCTGTGAACATGTTTCCGCCACTAACACCCGCTCCGAAGTAAAACGCAAACACAAACGACTGACCCGTAGCGCGCAAATGTGCAGGCACGTAGGCATGTAAGTAATTCACCACAGCGACCAAAAATAGTGCAAGCCCAATACCGTGAGACGAACCGATTGCAATTGCCACCCACGGATTCGCTGTGAAACCGTAGGCCACCATGCGCAAGGCAGTGACTACCATCGTGAAGATGAGCACATTCTTGGCGCCATAACGGTTTACGATGCGTTGGCCGAAGAAGAAAAAGGGCAACTCGCTGAGCGACTGTACCGCAAAGGCATATCCAATCTGATTGTAACCCGCACCAATCTCGCTGTAATAGATATTAATAAACATCTGGATAGGTGCCGAAAACACCCCATAGGCGAGCAACACGCCCAAGAAAATGGTGAGTCGGCGGTCGCTGAAAATGAGATCTTTAATGGTGTTGAGTTTCAGCGATGCGATGTTTTTGGTGACTCTCAGCGGTTTGTACAGGAAGAAAGTTACACATGCTACCAAGAACAATTGCACCGCCGCAATTGCAAAAATGAGGTGCAAATTCGAGCTGTTGATAAATTGCCCCGTAACCACCGTACCCGTAGCCCAACCAATTGAAGCCCAAAGCCTTAATTCGCCATACGACACCTCGGGGTTTTGCTCTATCATGTCGAGGTTGATGCTGTCCAGTAGTGTCGTTACAGGGTTGTAAAACGAAGTGAATAGCACAATAAAAAAGAGGTAATACACAAATTCCTTCG
>JBDKHP010000419.1:0-2869 GCA_039797645.1 Bacteroidota bacterium | reverse complement strand
AAACTCCAGCGAGCGAAAAAAAAAATAAAAATAATTAGGAGCAGGAGGCCCAACACTATTTTAGGCGTCGCTGCCGGCTATCCGCTTGTAGTCCTCGCGTTCGGGAACGAAAACAACTGGAAGCCTTTGTATTTCAGTCGAATAGCACCAGCTTGCTGCCGCCGCATCACACCGCTGTGGGCTACCGCTACTATCCGGGCTAGGTGGAATTCTTGCGTCATCTGCCACGCCGGAAACACGCTGGGCAAACCCATCGGTTGGCCTACGGCCATGTTGCCCAGGCTCCAAGCCTACGGCTTGGCTATACAAGTCAGAATGTACGAATCTCACCCGTTTGTACCCACACGTTCGTCCACCCAAACAAATTAAAAACACTGAAACTGCCTGCACCCTTTGTACGCAAATCATGGCGCCAATCCCGACATACGAAAATCACAAAAAGGCAAACAATTTCAGCTTAAATACTTATTTAGAGTCTGTTTTTTTAGTTGAGGTCAAGGCGGATTGGATTTTTTAAAGCGGAGTTTACTACTTGTAAATGAGCATTTAAAAAATTCGATCCAACGCAGAGATCGACTAAAAAACAAACGCTATTTAGCCCACGCAGCACCTTCGGCTGTACGTCTCCATGCGAAATACGTATCGAGCACCTCGAGCGATTTTGCGCTGGGCACAGCACCCACATGTGGGTTAGCTTCCAAATACATCACCTCTTGACTTTTGCTTGTAAAAGCAGGCCATTTCGGTACATCTTTCCCGTTCGGGTCTCCAAATTTTGCAAAATTTGTCCAGTACGTGCCCATTAACTCCGAAACCTTCAGATCCGAAGCCGTAGTTTGTGGGTTCGCTTTGTCGAGATTCATAAACACATAACCCACTTCTTGTCCGTGTGGCGAACCATATCCGTAGGAAGGCGAATCTTTAGGAAACTCAGGATGTTGGTCGAAATAGTAATAAAACACCTTCGATTTTCCTGTTTTTGCTTGAAGCCTAGCCCAACTCCATGTCGGCCAACCGAAAGCGGCATCGCGTGCCAAATCTCTTGCAGTTTTTGGCACTGAGTTTTGGGCAGCAGGGTAAGCTTTAATCAAGGCATCGGCAAACTTTCCGTAGCGTTTTTTTACACCCGCAAAATATTCTTCGGGGTCTTTTTCGCGCGAAAAGCTTGCACCTTCGTCGGAGTTGTAGCCAATCAATACTGGCACATCGTTGTATTTGTACGCTTCGTACAATTTGTGCTGATCGTCGGGAATTACATATCCGTCAGTTATTGGCCAACCACCGGGCATTGTCCAGCCTTGTGGAATGAGTTTTTCAGCATCCATTTTCCGAAGGTCGGCAAGAGACGCAGCACCTTTATCAGCCGCATACGCCGTACCGTCTTTTTCGGCTTGGGCCAAGGTTTTCATGTTTTCGCCAGGGTAGGTAGTCTCGCGTGTGGGGCCAAACGAACCACCACTCTCGGATATTGCACCCCGAAACAAACCTTTAGCCAAAGGCGAAGCGCACAACATACTTACAGAAATGCCCCCTGCCGATTCACCAAAAATGCTCACTTTATCGGGATCGCCGCCAAATGCAGCGATGTTCTTTTTAATCCATGTTAAGGCCGCAATCTGATCGAGTATTCCGTAATTACCCGAAACCTTGTTCGGGCTTTCTGCACTCAATTCCGGATGCGATAGGAAACCAAGCTGCCCCACGCGGTACGCAATGCTTACAAAGACCACGCCCTTATGGGCAAGCTTTTCGCCATTATATACAGCCTCCGAACTAGAGCCGAAGCTAAAACCACCACCATAAATCCACACCAAAACTGGCATTTTATCTTTAGCCGTTTTGGCCGGTGTCCAGACATTTAGGTACAAACAATCCTCGCTTTTTCCCGACGGCGGATTACCCGCTTGCATAGGAGCTGGGGCAAATTCCGTGGCTTTTCTTACGCCTTCCCATTTTTGAGCAGGCTGTGGGGCTTTCCAGCGCAAATCGCCCACGGGCGGTGCAGCAAAAGGCACTCCTTTAAAAACCATCAGATCGCCTTGTTCCGTTCCTTGTAAAGTTCCCTCTTCCACTTGTACCTGTCCCGATTTGAAATCGCTGAACGAACTGAAGGAAAAGAGTATAAAAATAGCTATGTAAACTAAGTTTTTCATTTTGATATATTTGTGTACGCAGACAGTTTATTTTTTGAATAGCAAGGGTGCAAATTCATTGATCGCTCTCCGCCAAGTAAGCCACTCGTGTGCTGTGCCTTGCGATTCGTGAAAAACAATGTTGTTGATTCCATGTTTTTTGAGCGTTTCCACCAATTCTTTCGGGTTGCGTTCTTCGGTACCGGTACTCACAAAGTACAGATTCATTTGTTTGTTGAATGCCGCTGCGTCTTTAAAAATACCGTCGTAGGCATCTACAACACTCTCGTTGCCTCTTATAAACAATCCACTGAAAGTGCCCATCCATGCAAACTTGTCCATGTGCATCGACACGGTTCTACAAGTCTGGAAACCACCTCTGGACAAACCAGCCATTGCTCTGGATTGTCTTTCGGGAATTGTGCGAAATGTTTTGTCGATGAATGGAATCAAGTCTTTGGCATAAATTTCTGTAACCTCGGCGGTAGCTTCGCGCACATCAGAGTTTGTTTTGATGTCGCCACTTGGCATAACAATAATCATCGGCACAGCTTTTTTTGCTGCAATAAGGCCGTCCATGATATTGGCCACATGGCCTTGGTTGGACCAGCCGTTTTCGTCTTCGCCCCAACCGTGAACGAGGTACAGTACAGGGAATTGTTGTTTGGGGTTCGCTTCGTAAGCAGCAGGCACATACACGTTGATATGCCGCTCAAGTCCGTTGATTGCAGACCAAT
>JBDKHP010000418.1:0-4465 GCA_039797645.1 Bacteroidota bacterium | reverse complement strand
CGAGTACAAGTGGGTGGGCTTTCATTACTTCCATAAGGGCTTCTCTAGCCACTTTCAGATCTGCAGTATAGGATACGCCAATTTTCAGATCAATACGAATTACGCCCAATTCAGTGTAATTGATAATACTTCCGTTAGAGAGAATGCCGTTGGGGATATATACCGTCTTATTGTCGGGAGTTTTGAGGCGGGTTACAAAAATCTGAATTTCGGCAACCGTTCCAATAAAGCCTTGTGCTTCAATTAAATGACCAACACGAATCGGTTTGAAAAGTAAAATAAGTACACCACCTGCAAAATTTGCCAAAGTGCCTTGTAAAGCCAAACCGACGGCCAAACCTGCTGCGCCAATAATCGCTACAAACGAAGTGGTTTGTATGCCTACCATAGACGCGACGCTTATAAATAGCATTGCTTTGAGCGACCACGAAACCAGCGAAGTGAGAAATGGACGCAATGACTCATCGACCTTACGGTGTGTAAGTGTTTTGTGGATAAGCTTTACGATAAATCCGATGATTATTAGTCCAATCCAAAGGGTGAGCAAAGCCATAACTACTTGTACGCCATAAACCATAAGGAACTCGTAAGCCCGATCGGCATATTGTTGTAAATTTTCCATTAAAAATTTTATTAGGTGAATTGAATTAAGTTATCGGAATAAATTTAGTGAAACATTTTTTATTCGAGCACTTGTTTTTGCAAAAATTTCGACACGATATTAGGTTGTATGCCCAGAATCATTCTGTTTTATGGATTGGGTACGTTTTTGTGCCACGAACCAAAATTATTTTAAGTTACTATTTGTTAGAGAGGTAAGTGTATTTTCGTTTTGATACGATTGCTTGAGGTAATACAATATGTGGTTCATTGGCTTACAATCTGGTTTCTCTGGTCTATTTTCCATGTTGGGCTTTTGTTGCAGATCCGAACGCTCGGTAGTTTGTCTAAAATACCGAACTCGCAGTATTTCGACTAGGGTTCGTTTTTTATTTGGGAAGTGCAAATATTCTTATCATATTTGTTTCACTGCAACGACGCCAGTTTTTGTGGTTTTATAACGGATAAATCAACACACAATGCATCATCAAATACAATTTTATACCCTATTGCATACTTTTTTTTTGTGTACAATTTCTGCCCATTTTCACCGCATTCGGTGTTTTCTAGGCGGTAGTATAGGAGCGTTTCCAAATTTCTCATTTTTAATTCATTTTAAATCAATCAAACATGAAACAGTTAATTATTCTCGCACTCTTATTGTGGTGCGTCAGTGCATCGGCACAGCAAACACTTTGCCTCAATGACACCCAAGCCAAACGCTATTGGGTCGATAAAACCGAAGGCTCAACCTACCAGTGGGCTATTTCTGGAGGCAAAGGAAACGTAATATCCGGCAACGGCACGAACGAAATCAGTGTAATGTGGGCATCCGGAAATATTCAATGCGAACTCCTTGTAATTGAAACCAATAACAACGGTTGTGTGGGAGAAGCATCTCGTATCAAAGTAATTTTTAGCGGCCCAACAGCCAGTTTAGATGGCAATAATCTAGCCGTGTGCGGATCGGCAACCGTCAGGCCGACGTACAAAGTGACGTTTGATGGCACCGCGCCTTGGTCGTTTCGTTACGAATTAAATGGAACGGTTTCAGATGTAATTCAGACCACTGCAAACCCCTACGATCTCACCCTAGCTTCCATTACGCAAAGCGGCACTTACAAGCTCAAACTCTCGAGCGTTTCCGACAAAA
Organism: Bacteroidota bacterium; assembly: GCA_039797645.1. GTDB lineage: Bacteria > Bacteroidota > Bacteroidia > Bacteroidales > JBDKHP01 > JBDKHP01. The sequence continues at coordinate 2,712 of JBDKHP010000418.1, read as the reverse complement.
ACTGTATCGGTGCAGTGTCGGCAACCGAAAAACTTATAACGGTGTATCCCAAGGTGCTCACTTCCGCAATTAAATTCGAGTAATTATGTACGGTTCAAGAACTTATGTAGCTCTTACCAACTTCATTTTTGTAGCAGTTTTATGTTCGTTTTCGTGGTCAGTTGCTGCGCAAACTCCCTTTGAGCAATGCCCCGACGACCCGCCACGATGGTATTATGTAGAGGGTTTACCAGGATCGAGCTACGAGTGGACTGTTGCACCGGGCGAAGTGCTGGAGCAACAAGGCAACAAAGTGTTGGTACGTTGGCCCGAGCCTGGTACTTATACAGTGAAAGTGCTGGAAACAAGTGCTTTTGGTTGTGAGGGCGATCCCATATTCTGTACAATTATCGTACATACCGGAATGGAAGCAGCCTGCGAACCTCAACTCGTTGCGCCGAATATCTTTAGCCCCAATGGCGATGGCACGAACGACGAATTCCGAATCACAGGCGACAACGTACGGGTGTATCGAATCGAGATTTTCAACCGTTGGGGGCGGCTTATATACGAATCGGACGAAATAGATTCCGGATGGGATGGCCGAGTGGGCAACGAACTAGCGCCATCTGGTACCTATTTTTGGGTCGCAACTTACGGAAACGCATACGCAAAAAAAACCGCCAAAGGCCACATGATGCTCAAATAGCCGTTTTTTAGTTCTGTCGCGTTTCTGGCGTTTTTTCCTACGACGCTACAACAATGTGTTTTTTTTGCCCCAATCCAGCCGAAAAAAATAAAAATAAAAATAATAAGGAGCTGTAGCCCAACAAGATTTATTACGGCGGCTACCGGCTCTTGGCTGTAGTCCTCGCAACGGGTACGGCATCAGTTGGCCGCCTTAGTTTTTCAATTTGTCTGCAGCACGAACGGCCACTCCGCGCGTGCTGTGGGCTACTTGCCGCGATCCGGGCTAGTTGTAGCATCAGCAGCATTTGTAACGCCGTTGTTTCGCCAGTCCGACACTTTACTTTGGCCTACGGCCATGAAACGCAAAACCAACCCCGTTTAGAGCCAAAACCACAGCCACGCCCCTAAAAAGCTCCAAATGCCGCCGTATATTTCACACACAAAGAATCGGCAGATACTCACACAAAAAACACAAGATATAAATTTGCAACTCTACCAAAATTTCATACCTTTGCATCGCTTTTAAAAAAACGGTCAGTTGGCCGAGCGGTTAGGCAGAGGTCTGCAAAACCTCGTACAGCAGTTCGAATCTGCTACTGACCTCCAAACGGAGAACTACAATGATCGTTTTAAAAGCCAAAAGCTCTTCGTATTCACGAAGAGCTTTTTTTTTACAATACCAAGCCTTTTATTTACCAGCAGTTCGTTTAACACCCAATTCACTTGGTACTCTATTTGCATAGCATCTACCATTAACATATAACTTTGACACAACAAAACTATATTATCTCCCCAAGAATCATTATTTTGTATTAAAATTGCGAGACAATTACAGCACACATCATGCTGTCATTCATAAAATACTCGTATCGGACACATACTCCGCTACAGAACCCTAAATTATTTATATGAAACGGTTTATATTCATAGTTACGCTTTTATTTGGTTCAGGCATTTTGGTGTATAGCCAATCCGACACTGTAAACATTACAATCGGGAAACGTACTTACTTAGCACACGGACAGCTAGAAATAGACGATATAGAAGCCGCTAAGGCTGAAATATCGCAGTTAGACAACAAATTAAAGCTCCACAACAATTCCCGGGATAGTCTGATTAACCTCCTCGTGACACACAACGACGAACCCGAGAAAGTCAAACACATCTCTGAACAAATACGTGAGCAGAATTCAGGCATCGACAATTTAAAAACCGATTTAGATAAAAAATGGCTCAAGCTAAAAAACTTTGAGCTTATCCAAAACCATCAAGACTCTACCGTAGATGATAATGACAACAAATGGCATTTCGATTTCGATTGGGACGACCTGAAGTTTACCAGAAAAGACGACGTGTTTCGTGGACATTGGGCGGGGGTTGAATTAAGTTGGTGCGCCCTTTCACAGAAAGGCGGATCACTTTCTATGAAGGGAGATTGGGCCTCATATGAACAACAGCTCCAGAAATCGTGGGCTCTCGACCTAAATTTCATAGAGATAAACCTTCCTTTCTCAAAGCCTAACTTTGGCTTAGTTACAGGAATGGGCTTGGGCTTCAATGCTTACTCATTTAGCTCCAATTTCAGGTTTCAGAAAGTCGATGGCAAAATTGCCACACAAGCTGTAACTCACGATTTAACATCAAACAAGCTCAACACAACTTTTCTAAATATACCGCTGATACTCGAACTCCAATTCCCGAAATCGGCACGTACGCAACTACATATAGGCATTGGTATCGTGGGCGGCATCCGGCTACACTCCTCGCAAGAAATAACTTGGACAGAAAACGGCTCGAATTATACCGAGACCCAAGAAAGTGAAATGCTCCTAAATTCTTTTCGATACGGAGCAACCCTTAGGCTCGGGTATGGCTTTGTACATCTATTCGCCAACTACACCCTTACACCATTTTTCCAGAAAGACAAAGCTCCTGAGTTGTATCCACTCCAAATAGGAGTCGTGCTACTCAACCTCTAACAAAAACGGGAAACACACTGTGTTTCCCGTTTTTGTTATAATGGTTACAACTACCGTATCAATA
>JBDKHP010000417.1:0-5633 GCA_039797645.1 Bacteroidota bacterium | reverse complement strand
TCTAACTTGCTGCCATTTTTTATATTCTTAAGAAAAGCCCCCGTTTATAAGTTTCGGGGGCTTTTTTTTAAGCTTTTGCTTCTTTCAGGAAATTAGCTCTGAAATATTGTATTTTTTCTTCAGTTTGTTCTGGTGTCCATTTCAGTGCGATACGCATAATTTCGGCGACTTCAGGCAAGCTGAAATCTACCCATTCGTACTCAAAATACAATTGCGTACTTCGGTGTGCATAGAAATCGTGAAGGCTAGTTGCATCTTCCTTGTGTATGGCATTAAGTACTTCGCTTTCAATCCATTTACTTTCCCAGACGGGGTATTTGCCTTGTGTGTTATAGGCGTGTTTGGTTAGATCATCTACTTTTGATCCATAACGGTAGAAGATTGGCTGAAACTTCGGCGAAGGAATTCCGGTTGATTTGGCTTCGTCGAACTTTTCGTCGGCAAACTCTACCATATTTTGGAAACTGCTGGTTTCAAAATTAAACTCAGACGCAATAAGCCTTACTTCACCCTGTGGTATCGTAAGGTTGAGAGGAGTCTTTAGCATCTTGAGTAAAATATCGCTTGCCAAGGGCACATCGGATGTTCGCAAAACGGTTACGGCGTAAATCCCTTTGGGGCTAAGCTCTACCTGCGTACGTTCTGTATGGTTGAGTACCGATTTGAACGAAAAATGAGATGCTGTTATATCGCTTATTTCTAGTTTGGAACTCATGCTAGGCAAGCACAAATTGAAGCCTTTTATAAGCTTGGCCATCATCATGTCACTAATAAACTCGCTGTATTCCGAACTTGAAAAATAGAGCGACACCATCTCGTTTCGTGGTATGGCGTATCCGCGCCGATTGCCTGGCAAATCGAAAACAACGGGCGATAGCAATGGTAGTCGTTTTTTACTTACATAAGCTTGATATACACACCTGTGGCTGATATTAGATCCTGTTTGATGCACGATTTCTGGCTGGGGCAACTCGGGAGCATATACAACTTCTTTGGCTTTGAATACCAAGGTGTTGTTATTAATGGCATCAGTTGCAGTTACCGTCTTAGTGCCGTTATTATTTACTATCTGCTTTACCTCAAAATGATTAAGCGTTACGGCACCATAGTGTTTGGCGGTTTTAATTGTGTCGATCAGAAGTCGAATTTTATCGAGGCGGTATCCTTCTATTTCAAAACCTCCTGTGTATTGCTCGTGTACAAAGAAGGGGTCTTGGGCTTCTAATTGGCTCGCATTCAATTTTTTATTTGCGAACCTTTCTTTAAAAACAGAACCACTAAAACTATTTTTTTTAAAGAGCTTGTTCAATGGATTTTTAGGGTAGTGAATTTTGGCGGGCACCATCAGATGGGGCGCACGAATATGTAGTTTTTCTACTCCTAAGCTGGGCTTTTTCAAAAGGCCACTCGTGGTCTTGAATACTACTTCTACCGAAAAATCATAATTGCCATAGTCGGCATGGGCGAGTAACAATACTTTGGCTCCAGATCGCGCTAATTGCATGGCTATGTCTGTGCCAACATAGCTACCGCCTATCACAATCACATCGAATAATTCGTTTTGTAGCTGCGATGTTTGCGCATCGTTTCTACCTGAATCTACGTTAGTTTGCTTGGTCATCTTTTTAAAACAATTCGAATATTGACTTCGCTCTTTAAGAGCTAATTATTTACTTTGCACTACGATTTGGTATGTTTCCAAATTCTTTATAAAAGTACGGAAATGAAAGTGAATAAATTGTGTTTTGATTCGTTGTGCTTGTTATTTGTTTCTACTTTGTTGTACGCATGTGCCCAGACCGGACAAATAAGTGGAGGCCCTAAGGATTCTATCCCACCTTTGGTGATGCAAGAATTACCCGTTTCGCTTTCAACGCAGTTTAAAGACAAGGAGATAAAAATCCGATTCAATGAATACCTCACACTCAATACTCCAGAGGCACTATTTCTAATTTCACCACCTACAAAAGTTGCTCCAATTATCAAAGCCAAAGGTAAACAAATTATCATTGATTTACCCGATTCATTAAGAAACAACACCTCCTATACATTGCAATTTTTTAATCTTATTGGCGATTTTAATGAGAATAATAAAATTACTGAATACAATTATGTGTTTTCGACAGGTAATTACATTGATTCTTTAGGTATATCTGGCATTTTACGCGATGCAATTACATTGGAACCGATCGACAATAAATATGTTGGAATTTATTCCAATCTATCTGACACCGCTGCTGCGAGTTTTTTGCCCGATTTTGTAACGCGTACAGATACCGCAGGTCGGTTTTTTATCAATCACATTTCCGCAGGCAAGTATCGTTTATTTGCACTCGACGATGTTAACAAAAATTTAATTTACGACCTACCCAATGAAACCATAGCATTTTCCGATAGCGCCTACATACCTTCAGCCGAGCGTATTTTAACCATAGACAGCGTAGATGTCGCTGATAGTCTCGTTCCAAAAAAAATGTACGAACTCCGTCCCTCTGGAATAAAATTGTTTATGTTTAAAGAGGATCGTATTCAGCAGCGTATCAAAACAGCAGTGCGTTCTCGCCGTGAATGTGTTGATTTTTATTTTTCAAAACCGAGACCAAATATTTCGAAAATCGAACTCATCGACAGCATTGGAGTTAGGTTGGATTTTGCTGTTTCCCGTAATCAACTCTCAGATTCAATAAGCATTTGGCTAAAACCCGATGTGGCCAAACGCGATAGTCTTTGGCTTCTATGTCAATATCAAGCGCAAGATTCCAATCTTAGATACCAACTTACCACAGACACCCTTAAGGCCATATATCGATCCAGTATAGACACGGCTCGCTGGGTAACTCTAAGGAATAACCTCCATACTGGTAAGTTAGATATTGCCGACAGTCTGTATTTATATTTCCCCGTAGGCATAGATTCGATAAACTCTTCTAAAATATCCCTATATCAGTTGCGAGACACAGTGGTTACGAATCCCCGAATTCAATTACTCAACCGAGCAGAGTTTGTAAAGCCAGCATCCTACCGTCTTTGGTTCGCCCAAAAACTGCCCGCTGAGCCACACTTTCGTATTCCTAAATCTAATTTACAACCAATCTCAGTACTGTGGTCCGCAGACAGCACTTCACTCACCGTAAGTTGGGATTCAACCTTATGGCCTACTAAAGAAGTGGAACTAGAAACCGACGTTCCCAATCTATATTACAACCGCACTATAGTTTGGCAAAAACAGAAAACAGTGCTTAGTTTTAAACCCCAAACATTACTCCGCAACGAACGCCCAGAGGCAAATCACTTGGTCGCATGGTTTTCAAAAAACACCTCAAATAAAGCTACATTCGACACCGAAGCAAAAGGAGCGATTATCCGCCACCAACAAATCTACCTCCGCGATTCGTTACGCGTCGATCTTTGGACTGATGACAGTTTGGCTGCACACAACGGTCTTACGATTCGGTGTACCTTCCCCGACGTTTCCGTAGATGGTACCGATACAACTACCCTCATTAAAGTTGGCTTTCTGAATAAAGAACAGCGCATTTTGCAATACAGCCGTATCTCTCCCGACAGCTTGGTTGTGAAATTTAACGCACCATTGTTGTCGGCTCCCACCCTCGACGCAAAAAATTTCCGTACCCGTAAGAATTGGTACGAACCCTATATCTCTGCCGACAGCACAATATTTAGTGTTAAAATTGCAGATCCCGATATTACGGCCCAGAAAAACCTCTCAACCCTGATCAGCTATAACTTCCTCAACAACATTCTCTTTAGCCAACGAAGAGAACAGCCCATAACGTTTATAACCGATAGCACAACAACTACCGCCATCGCAACAGTAAAAAAACAAGCGACAGATTCTGTACACACGAAAAGCTACAACAAATTACCATTTAGCCTCCATCGGCCAGCAAAAGATCTCAATACAGTCGCTATCGCGGCAAACTTTACCGCAGGTCGTAAATACATAATAAAGATAGATTCTATGAGCTTTCTCGATTACCGTTCGCGTTACAACGATAGCATTTCATTCATTTTCGACGTACGTAAAAAAGACGATTATGGCGAACTGCATTTAACACTAGAAAACCTCCCCGCAAACCCCTTGCTCCTTTTATACAACGAAACGGGTACAACAAAAATAAAAGACCTTGGTAAGCCAAGTTCTAAAATGAATATTCCCAATTTAATGCCAGGTAAATATCAAATCGTTGTGGTAAGCGACACAAATGCAAACGGATACTGGGACACAGGCAACTATTCACAACATACACTCCCCGAAAAACGCTTCATTTACAGCAAAGCAATTGTCATAAAATTAGCGTGGATTACCGATGAAAATTGGGATTTATCAATCCCGAGCCAATCAACAGGAATCCCAAAACCGACCAAAGGAAAAAAAAGATAAACCGCCCCACTCTTCGATAAAAGGCAGATTCTACAAATTAATGCTGAATTGTATCTAGTTTCCGTTTGAATGAATTAATTTTAAGCGCAAAACTAAAAAAAGTAATATGCAATTCATCCCTATTGATCCAAATGTAGAAGTAAATGGCCGTACCATTATGGCCTTCGTTACAGCAATGCCAGCATTCCAGTCCACCTTCGAGAGCATTTTATCCGAAAGTGGACTGGTAAACCTACAACCCGACGATTGGTATCCCCAAAGTAAATGGCTAAATGCTTTTGAAAAAGTTGGAAAAAAACTCGGTAGTAATACCTTATTTACCATCGGAAAAGCAATTCCCGAAAATGCAGAATTTCCGCCACAAATAAACAACCTTCGTTCAGCCCTAGAATCCATTAATATGGCCTATCAGATGAACCATAGGTTTGGCGAAATTGGCTATTATAAACTTATAGCATTCAACGACGACCTTCGTACAGCAATTATGGAATGTATGAATCCCTATCCGAGCGATTTCGATCGAGGAATTATAACCACAATGGTTCGAAAATTCAAGCCAATATCAAGTTTAGTCATCACAGTTGAACTCGATCACAATAAACCCACCCGTCTCAACGGCAGTGATTCTTGTACCTATCGTATCAGTTGGTAAAAAAAAAAGGCTCCGTTACCGGAGCCTCATCCCATAATCTAATAACCTAAGAAGCAGAAAAACACTTGTAATTTTCTCATCAAAAATTACAAAACCAAATTAACCACAACAGATAACCCATTAAATTTTCATCTCTGAGTTACACTGCAAAATTAAGGTCGATTCTGGTATTGGAACATGAAAAAAGTCATAATTAACAAAAAAAACAATGTTGTAGAACATATTTTCAGTCATTAATTAAGCATTTTGCTACTTAACTAATCTCCCTTTAGTAGAATAAGCATGTTATTACAATACTTAAAGACTCAAATTCCAGCAAAAAACTCCAAACCATATCCTTAAAACCTTCACAGCCAGAGAAAAAAATAAAGATAAGGAGCGGTCGCCAAACTTTTCAAATATAGGGCGGCTGCCGGCTATCCGCTTGTAGTCCTCGCAAACGGGAACTAAATCTCTTGGCTGCCAATGTATTTCAATCATACAACTGTACAAATGGATATTGCATCATCTTGCTGTGGGCTACCGCTACTATCCGGGCTAGACCGTACCCCACTTTCCAAACCCACGCCGTAAACA
>JBDKHP010000416.1:0-3342 GCA_039797645.1 Bacteroidota bacterium | reverse complement strand
CAATTACAAACCGACATAGACACCCTCAATGCATCGGGGATTCCCGTCGATGTCGTTTGGAAACAGGGCATAGATGTACTTGGAATTTGAGTCGAAATCCGCAAAAAAATTGTAATTTGATACCCAATTATGGCGCAAATTTGCCCAATTACCTACATAACACCAACCCATTATGGACAATCTGATACTGCGTTCTGGCGGTGCAAACCACATTATCGACGATAAATTAATAAGCGGAAAGCTCGATTTATACCCCGATAAGCTTATATTCCAGGTACATAAATTCCATAACCCCAGTTACGACACAGAGATTCTGCTGAGTGAAATTCAAAAAATTGAATTCTTCAATACCCTCGATTTCGTACCAAACGGATTGACCCTCGTACTGAAAGACGGAAGTAACGAAAAATTCACCCTGAATTTTCGAAAAGGCTGGCGCAGCGAAATTGAAGACCTAATCGCACAAAACACACATGCTCTATGAAACATTTCATCGGTATCATCTTCATATCCACTATGTTGTTACAATCCGTTCATGCCGCTGCCGTACAAGCAACTGTCGATACGCGTATTGAAAATTGCAGCAAATACGTTCCAATGCCAGAAGATCTGAGTTTTCAGGGTGCAAAACTTCAGAAAGATGGCAGTTGGAAACTCATTTTTAAAACTACCATAAAACCAATACGGAAGCGTGTTTTTGTGATGACCGATGCGCAATTGTCTAAGTTGGGCGTGAATTTTACCGACACCAACAACACTGAACTTACAGGCAAAATATACCGCATCGTAAGTAGGCCTGCACTCGGACAAACCAAAAAACCAATAATTTTCAAAGCAGAATTACTCGTAGTGAACCCAACAGTACAAGAATAAGTTTGGCGCGAAATCTTGTCTGGATTTTTTTTTGACTTCACCGACACCGCATTGCATTGAAATAACCAAATACACTGAAGTTTGTTGTTGCCGAAGTTGTGTTTGTAGGCAAGCCGTAGGCTTGGCGACCGCGCACCATGGCCGCAGGCCAACAGGAACGTTTGCCCCGCATGACGTCGGCCTGGGTTTGGAAAGTGTCGTACGGTCTAGCCCGGATAGTAGCGGTAGCCCACAGCAAAGTGACGTTATGGCCTTTTGTACAGGATTTGGACTGAAATACACAGGCAGCCAAGTGGTTACGTTCCCGTTTGCGAGGACTACAAGCGGATAGCCGGCAGCCGCCCTATATTTGAAAAGTTGGGCTTCCGCTCCATATTTTTATTTTTTTTCTATCTGTTTTGTTCTGCTTATCAATGAATTCTGTGGGTTTTACCAGTGCATTGTTTCAAAATTATTGCCCGAAACCCTAAAAGAAATAAAAAAAAATAATAATAAGGAGCTGCCGCCAAACAATTTATGGAAGGGCGGCTACCGGCTCTTGGCTGTAGTCCTCGCAACGGGTACGGTGTCAGTTGGACACCGAAGTTTTTCAGTCCGAAGTTAGTACGAATGGCCACTCCACTCATGCTGTGGGCTACTTGCCGCGATCCGGGCTAGTTCGTGCTTGCTGTATTCCAGTCTCACGCCGTAAGTGCGCATAGGCCATTCTGTTGGTTGGCCTTTGGCCATGAAACGCCTGATACTTCAAAAAAAGACAGCCCGCATTTCAAACCAAAACGGCTTCTCACACGTTTGGGAAGTATAGCAAAACCAGACACCATGAAAACAAGCAGAAATTACATTATCGGTTTAATCCTACTCAGTATCAGCCTGAGCTTTGGCGGCTGCGAAAAGATCATATTCAAAAAAGATAGTCCCGAACCCGATCCTAATACCACAAGCCTAAGTATTTCCATCAGCGACGGGCGGCTTGCAGGCAGCAAAAAGACCGATCAGTTTACGGCATCTCTCCTTACAAAATTCGTGGTGACGGTATCGCGCGTTGCACTGCTACAAAGCAATGGCAACGAGTTGGTAATTTCTACGAAAAGTATGGATGTAAATCTACGGGATTATCGTGGCTTGGCGGCTGTACTTGCCACAGTGCAAGCACCTTATGGAACTTATACCGGACTTCGTTTGCAGATTACGGGAGTGCAAATTACGTACAACGAAAATGTTTATACCGCGAATGCAACAGGGGCTAGTTTTTTCGTAAAATCATTGAACCAGTCGTCGAGCCAGAATATACCGAACCCGATTGCTGGGGGGATTACCCTTAACTTTTTGCGCGATTTCGAGCTCAGTGCGCTTACTGAATTTCACGCCATTCGGGTTTTCTACGACGTTGAATCTGCCTGCGATATTCAATTTTACAACATTCCAATTGTCGGGAATACGGCCTATTTGGTTCCCAAACCAATGCCTTTTGTGCAAATGATTTTTGAACAAGCCATACAACAAACATCGTATTCGCCACCATTGGGAGTAACGCTACTCGCTTCTCAGAAAATAGGGTATTATGGGTTGCACACTTTTGTGGATTTTGCCCAACAAGGTGGCACAGTAACTGCGCATACCTCGCAGCACGTTTTTCGAGGCGAAAACGCTAATCTACTTATAGATGCTGAAGCTGAAACCGTAAATGCGAGTTCACTTCTGAATGCTACCATTGCTGCAACAATTCCTACGGTTGTACATGCCGACGAGGTTTTCGATGTTGCAGCAATTTCGACAAATCTGGCGGCAAAGGGCTATACCCTAGTGAAGGGCAAAGTGTATTATTTTAGCCTTCGCAAAACGTGGACAATCGCCACCCAAAACAGAGAATACACCATTACTCGCGTATGCGAACCCATTCCAGTAATTTGGCCCTAAGTGGTTTGAGAAAAAAGGCTGCACGATGCAGCCTTTTTTCTGAAATAAATGTGCATTTCGCTCCTTCGCGAACCTGCTATTCTCGGGTAAACTCATTCTCGGCGGCGATATTGTTGAATGTATTCTGCGTAAGTATCGGTTTTGCAAACTCCATATAGATACCATAGCTCGCAGAGTTCTGAATCGTACATCGTTGAACAAACACTTTGCTGTTCGCTGAAATTGCGACACTACCATAGGATTCGTCGCTTCCTCCGTATTCAACTACGCAGTCGGATAGTCCCGAACCTGCCGCTGCGTGTTCGCCAAACCAGATGTATGCCCAATCGCCTGCCGAAGGTGAACCTGCCGCTGTGGTGAAAGTAACCCCTGTTGCCACAAATTTTCCGTAATTCGATTGGCCTACTTGCAAAGAAACCCCAGGGCCGAATTTGATTTTTGCCCCACTACCAATGGTTAATTCGGCATTCCCCTTTTCGTTTTGTACATAGAAAGTTTCGGTAATGTAGTAGGGTACATCTTGTTTTGCCCAGGTTGTTTTTCCCAAAATCT
>JBDKHP010000415.1:0-3625 GCA_039797645.1 Bacteroidota bacterium | reverse complement strand
AACCGAGCTGAGTCGCCACTCCGTCAAGCATCGGATGCTGTGTATATCGACAACGCACCGCTTACCAAAGAATCGCAACTTGCCATGGTGAAGCAATTGGTTGAAGATAAATTACACAACTAAGCCAATTTTGTGGGGATTAAACTTTAGGGTCTATCGTTTGTCAAACGGTTTTATTACAAAATGTGGACGAATGATAGAGCCTAAAGACGCAGAAATACTCAAACTATACCGAGAGGGACGCGAATCGGCTGCATTAAACTTGTTGGTAAATACCTATAAAACAAGCCTTTATTGGCATATTCGCAAAATCGTAATTTCGCACGATGACACAGACGATATTCTGCAAGATACATTTGTGAAAGCATGGAAAGGCATCAGCAGTTTTCGTGACGAAGCCAAACTATACACTTGGCTCTACCGCATTGCCACCAACGAATCGCTCAATCTGATACAAAAGCGCAAACGCAACAGAATTCTGCCTTGGGGCGACAAAGAACCTACTCTCACAGCCACACTATCCATAGAGCCTGTGTTCTGCGATGCCGACCCACAAGAAGTCTTGCGAATGGCGATAGAAACCCTACCCGACAAGCAACGCATTGTATTCAATATGCGGTATTTCGACGAAATGCCCTACATCGAAATGGCGCAAATACTGCAAACCTCCGAAGGAGCACTCAAGGCTTCGTACCACCATGCGGTGAAAAAGATCGAACAATTTGTGAGCCTGTATTAAACCCAAACCGTTCACGATTGTCAAAAACACAGATGCACAAAGAGAAAGACGCCATGAAAGACCACCAAGCTAAACGCCCCAAATTCAGCTACCACGAGCCAAAAGCCGACTACTTCGACAGCTTGCCCGTGCAGGTAGCCACGCGCATTCAGCAAAGCAAGCAACGCAGCATTCGGCTACGGATGGCCGTTGCAGCCTCCTTGCTACTCTTGGTGATGCTTGCTGGCGGCTATTACTGGCAACAGACACCCGCAAGCAATGGCCGCATTTTGGCCGACGCAGATCTAGACCAACTCATTGAACAAAACTACCTCATATTTTCTCCCGGCGAAATAGAACACTTCGCCGCAACACAATCGGATTGGGGTAAAGAAGCCTCCGATCCGGTTCTCGAAACCCTCAGTAATGAACTAGAAATAAGTGACATAATACTCGATTAACAACACACACATGAAAACCTACTTACAGATAGCCCTTGCCCTTGTCCTCCTTTGGGCTTTGCCACAACAAGCCCATTCGCAACGACTCTTAGAGCGCGTACAAGCCAAAAAAGTAGCGTTTTTGTCGAACAAAATGGAACTCACCCCCGAAGAAGCCAAGGTTTTTTGGCCCATTTACGACGAATTTGAAGTAAAGCAACAAGCCATTCAACAAATAAAGCTCCGCATTTTTCAAGAGAACAAGAAAGGTGAACGCCGCGATAATTTGCCCGACGAAGCCACCCAGCAAAAACTAGCCCTCGAATATCTCGACACCGAAATAGACGAAGCCAAACTCCGCAAAGAGTACTACTACAAATTTGCCGCAGTAATCCCTGTTCACAAAATCATCACAATGTATCGTGCCGAACAGCAATTCCGAATGCAACTCCTCAACGAGATTAAACAACGCAACCAAGACCGAAAGCGTTTGGATTGATTGCGAATGGAGCTATATTTGCAAGATTTGCAAACCATAGAACCAAAACATGAAAGATAGAATACAAGCCCTTGCCGCATCCTTACATCCCGAGATAGTGTCGGTTCGCCGACACCTACATGCCCACCCCGAACTATCGTTTGAGGAATACAAAACCAGTGAATACATCTGCAACAAACTCACAGAGTGGCAAATACCATTTAGTAGTGGGTACGTAAAAACAGGCATTTTGGGTCGCATAGAAGGCCGCAAACCCAGCAAACGCATCATCGCGCTCCGTGCCGACATGGACGCATTACCCATACACGAGTCCGAGCACAACTGCGAATACAAATCGCAAAACCCCGGCGTAATGCACGCCTGCGGACACGACGTTCACAGCTCAAGCCTACTCGGCGCGGCCAAAATACTCCAAAACATCCGCGACGAATTCGAGGGCACCATACTCCTCGTGTTCCAACCCGGCGAAGAAAAACTCCCCGGCGGCGCAAAACTCATGATGGACGAAGGCGTATTTGCCGAATACAAACCCGAGCTAATAATAGGCCAACACGTTATGCCACAATACGAAGCAGGGCAAGCAGGCTTTCGTCCAGGAATGTACATGGCCTCTACCGACGAAATCTACATCACCGTAAAAGGCACCGGAGGCCACGGCGCATTGCCCCATCTTCTGGCCGACCCCGTGCTCATCGCCTCGCACCTAATCGTAGCCCTGCAACAAATCGTCAGTCGCAATTCCGCACCCGAAATACCCAGCGTATTATCATTCGGCAAGTTCATTGCCAACGGAGCTACCAACGTCATACCCAACGAAGTACAGATAGAAGGCACCTTCCGCACCATGCACGAAACATGGCGCGCCGAAGCCCACCAACGCATGACGCTACTCGCAAAATCGCTCTGCCAAAGCATGGGTGCCGACTGCGAAATCGAAATCCGAAACGGCTACCCATTCCTCGTAAACGACCCTGAAACCACCGCCAACGCACGCCAATCGGCCGCCGAATACCTTGGTTCAGAGTCCATTATCGACATGGATCTGCGCATGACAGGCGAAGACTTTGCCTATTTCACCCAAGCCTACCCCGCCACATTCTACCGCTTAGGCGTAAAACGACCCGGGCAAGCCCCCTTCGGAGGCCTCCACACCCCCGATTTCGACATCGACGAAGACGCACTCCGCCACGGCATGGGGCTCATGGCCTACATCGCCTGGAAAGCCATGCAATAAAAGCACTAACCCCCTTTGGCCAAGCCACTTGGCCAAAGGCACACAACCAACACATGAAAAAAACAGCCGTATTCCCCGGATCCTTCGATCCCTTCACCATAGGCCACGAATCCGTAGTACTTCGCGCCCTACCCCTATTCGATCAAATCATCGTCGCCATCGGCTACAATTCCGCCAAGAACAGCGGATATTTCAGCATCGACGAGCGCATAACGTTCATCAACACCGTATTCGCCCAACACCCCAAAGTAAGCGTACAAGCCTACGAAGGCCTCACGGTGGACTATTGTAAAAGCATAGAAGCCAGCTACATACTCCGAGGACTCCGCACCGCAGCCGATTTCGAATACGAACGCGCCATTGCCCAAATCAACAACGCCATGTCGCCCCAAATCGAAACATTTTTTATGCTCACCAAGCCCGAGCACAGCGCCATCAGTTCGTCCATTGTCCGCGAAATACTTCGCCACAAAGGCGACGTCCGCCAATTCATCCCCCAATCCATCCGCGAAACCCTACCCGAAAAATAACCAACAGAAAACACACAAACAGCAAAATTTCAATCAAAAATCAGCCAATATCAAAAAAAAAGAAAGAAAAAAGAAAGAAAAAAGGAAGAAAAATAAAAAAAAATAATTAGGAGCTGTAGCCCAACAAAATTTGTAAAGGCTGCTGCCGGCTATCCGCTTGTAGTCCTCGCGTTCGGGTACGAAATCAACAGGAAACCATTGTAT
>JBDKHP010000414.1:0-3333 GCA_039797645.1 Bacteroidota bacterium | reverse complement strand
AAATACTACAGTTGGTCTTAATTCACGCTGCTTGGAATGTGGGTTAGACTATATTTGAAAGGTCAACTAATAGAAAAGAAAATGAAAAGAACTGCCTTAATCGTATTTCTAGGTTTCATGTTTGCTTTAAATCTATTTGCAATAGACGGTAAGCCCAACAGTGAAAACAAAGTGAAGATTTCTTACAATGGTATGGGGTTGCTAAAAGTAGCGGTTTCGGATGATTCTGAAAATGTGGGGGTTTTTGAAATTTTCGATTCGGAAAACGAATTGGTTTTTACGCAAAGCATTAAGCCTAAAGCATTGACAGTGTTTAATATAGCTCGCTTACATAATGGTGCTTATAAAGTAAGAATTGCCTTGTCTGAAGGGGTGTGTTATGTTGAAAATATTTACAAAGATATAAGGTTATAAAACTGATTTTAAGTTTTTTACAAGCTGAAGAATTTTTAGGTTAGTAGATAGTGAATACTGATTGTTTAGGGTTAGAGGCTCAAGCGTGAGCCTCATTTTTTTTACAGAAAAGGCAGACTACCATCAGGTAATCTGCCTTTTTATTGCAAATAGAATACTAGAATCTGTAACCAACGGATAATTTGAGTAAAATATCGAAATTAAGAGGGCCTAGATCGTCGCCTTCCACAACAGTGGGTGCTAACAATTGTCGCCCCACTCCAACTGCTGAATCAAAAATTATTTTGCGAGACGATACCCATTTATATCCGACCAAGAAGCCTAAACAGCCACGGTTGTATGTCTCGGATGTTTCAGTAGATTTAAACTGCTGGTATCTAGCATAGGCACCAATGTAAAATTTATCGATACCTACTTCGGGATTGAAATAATATTTACCCATTGCAGTTAGTCCTAAAACGTCAATACCTTCAACATCCAAAAATTTCCAATTGTAGGAAAAGTCGCCTTCTAGCCCGAAGCCTTCGTTTACAGGTATTTCAGCGGAGATTACCAACTTGGTGAACAATAGGTCTATAGGATTTATGGCCACATCGAATTGAGCTTTTAGGCTTGGAACAAAAGCCATAGCTATTAACATTACAAGTACTATTTTTCTCATTAGTCTTCTAGTTTTAGGTTTGTGGTAAAAGAGTATGACGTACGAAATTTGATAAAGTAACCGCACCTTGGCAAATATACACGAATGGTGCAAACAATTACTCACTATTTTACCAAGGTGTAGAATTGAAATTTTCGAGAATTGACAAGGATTGATTTTTGAGCAAATGATTGATTTGTAGTGGACTGTGTTTAGGTACACTTTTTATTCAAATGTTTCACAACGAACTGTATTTCAGATATTTTAAAAAAGTGCGTGCGGAGAAGTGCTGCTACGTTGGCATTGGGGGCAAGCCGTAGGCTTGGCGAATGCTTGCAACATGGCCATCGGCCAACTTAAAGTATTTGCCCCACGAAATAACGGCGTTGCAGATGGAGCTGCCGCCCCAACTAGCCCGGATCGCGGCAAGTAGCCCACAGCATGTGCGGTAGTGGCCTTTTGTACAGTGGCTCGTTTGAAAAACTACCGCAGCCGAGTGTTGCCGTACCCGTTGCGAGGACTACTGCTAAGAGCCGGTAGCCGCCTTTACAAATATTGTTGGGCTACAGCTCCTTATTATTATTTTTTTTGCGTTGGGTTTGTGCATCGAATTCAGGGTCGGAGGGGTTGTTTTGCGGGATATTTTGGGTAATTGTTTGGTACTTCTGTAATAAGAAATTGGGTAAAATCTGGCAAATTCGTCTGTATATTGTAGTTTAGCAGTCTAATTAATGACGAACTACAAATATCGAAGCCATGTACGAATATATTCAGGGAGAGATTGCACAGTTAGCAGCGGGTTATGTTATTGTTGAAGCAGGTGGTATTGGTTATTTTGTGCATATTTCTTTGCACACGTATGGTTTGTTGCAAAACCAAAAAACGGCTAAAATCTTTCTGCATCAGGTAATAAGAGAGGATGCGCACACGTTATTTGGGTTTGGGGAGCTTGGTGAGCGAGAATTGTTCCGGTTGCTTATATCGGTGAATGGTATTGGTAGTAATACGGCTGTGACTATGTTGTCGGCCTTGAAACATACTGAAATTAGAAATGCTATCGCTACGGAAAATCTGTTGGTACTTAAGTCGATGAAGGGTATTGGGCCAAAGACGGCCCAACGGGTAATTATTGAGTTGAAGGATAAGGTTGGTGTGGCTTCGGGTTCGGAATCTGCTGGCTTGTCGGGGGTGGTGGCCGAGGAAGCGTGTATGGCGCTGGAAATGTTGGGTTTTCAGAAAAAGAATATTGAGAAAACTGTGATGGAGCTTTTGAAAACAACACCTTCGCTGAAGGTTGAAGATCTTATAAAACAAGCACTTAAACAACTCTAAGCAAAGGGAACAAAAAATAAACTCGTGAAGAATTTGATTCGTAAATCTGGTGAAATGGTGTTTTTTCGATTCCTGTGTATTTCCCTTTTTTTTGTTTGGGGTTTGCAAGTAAATGCTCAGGTGAAAGATGAGCAGCCGAGTAAGGGTGCGCAAACGCGGTATCCGCTGCCGTCGGGAAAACAAGATGGTAACCCCAAACAGAAACCGGTAACCGGCTTGCATCTGCCGGCTGGTAATACCAGTTATGTGGTAGATTACGATCCGCTTTCGGGCTTATATAGGGTGCAAAAAAAAGTGGGCGTTACGGAAGTGGGCATGCCTCGGTATATGGATATGGCCGAGTATCAGAAGTTTGAAAAGGCACAGGCTAGTACGAACTACTTCAAAGATAAGGTTTTAGATAGGGACAGTACGCAGGATGTGGAACGTAGTATTTTCAAACGGTTTTTGAATCCGACGATTGATATTGAGGGTTTTGATAAGATTTTCGGGAGTAATAAGATTTCGATTAAACCTACGGGTTCGGCTGAATTGCGTTTCGGGGTGAATGTTTCGACGCAAGACAATCCGAGTTTGGAGGAGTCGCTGCGTACTACGACGACTTTCGATTTTAATGAGAAAATCCAGATGGGTGTAACGGGCGAAATTGGTACGAAACTAAAGGTTGGTATCAACTACAACACTGAAGCAACGTTCGATTTTGAGAATAAAACGAAGGTGGGTTATACTGGCGATGAGGATGAGATAATACAAAGTATTGAGGCTGGTAACGTGAGTGTGCCGCTGAATGGTACGCTGATTACTGGTGGGCAAAATCTATTCGGGGTGAAAACCCAACTGAAATTTGGCCGTTTGAAACTTACTGGGGTTGTTTCGCAACAAAAGAGTGAAACCCAAGTGGTGGAATTAAAAGGAGGGGCGCTGCAACAAGAGTTTTCTGTGACGGC
>JBDKHP010000413.1:0-3711 GCA_039797645.1 Bacteroidota bacterium | reverse complement strand
GCCGACAACAACACGTAATTATCTCCATCGAGTTCATCAATTGGACAATTGAGTAATCCGTGGTTCTTTCGGGTATTGCAATATACCAAACTAGACGAAGCAAATGCGCCAGCCCTATTTGAACGTAAAAATTCCCGATTTAAAGATTGTTCTAAGTTCACCAACTGACGGTGGTCAAGGCTCATGGAACTCATACTGCTATATGTTTAGATTGCGGTGAAAATTCAAGTTTAATAAATCTCGATAGTAAGCGATGAAAGGTTTTTTTCAGTTGTTACAAATCTAATAAATTATGTGGTACTACAAGGACAATTGCTAAATATTCTGGAATTTGATTCCAATCTAAAAAAACGCATCCTGTTACTACAAAAAAAAAGACGTCAATAAGTTTAGGTTCCTAAAATTATTGACGTCTTTTTTTTTGCGATGGAAACTATTTTAAAGTTTTCTTAAACTCTTTATGCTCAAAACCTTCTATAAAGTCGCCAATTTTAAGATCATTGAATCGGTCGATACTTATACCGCATTCAAAACCTTTGCTTACGTCTTTTACGTCGTCTTTAAAGCGTTTGAGTGCCCCTAAATCGCCAGTATGTACGACAATACCATCTCGAATTACACGCACTTTGGTATTTCTGGTGATTTTACCGTCGCGAACAATACAACCTGCAATTGTTCCGACCTTTGTTATATTGAAAGTCTCCCTAATTTCAAGCGTAGAAGTTATCTCTTCTTTTACTTCTGGAGACAACATACCTTCCATGGCCGACTTGATTTCTTCAATCGCATCGTAAATCACTGAATATTGTCTAATTTCAATATGTTCTTTTTCAGCAATCTTGCGGGCATTTAGTGACGGACGTACTTGGAAACCTATGATAATAGCATCCGAAGCAGTCGCTAACATAACATCCGATTCGGAAATCTGTCCCACAGCTTTGTGAATCACGTTCACCTGAATTTCTTCGGTACTCAATTTTATAATTGAATCGGCCAAGGCTTCTATAGAACCATCCACATCACCTTTGATAATAACATTAAGCTCTTTGAAGTTACCGATAGCAATACGTCTGCCTATTTCGTCAAGCGTAATATGTTTCTGTGTTCTTAAACTCACTTCGCGTTTTAACTGCTCGCGTCTGTTAGCAATATCTTTAGCTTCACGTTCGCTATCCAGTACATTAAAATTGTCACCAGCTTGGGGTGCGCCATTAAGTCCCAAAATCACAGCGGGTTCACCAGGCTCTGCCATTGCAATTTTTTGATTCCGTTCGTTGAACATGGCTTTTACTTTGCCCGTATAAGTTCCTGCGAGTACATAATCACCAACCCTTAATGTTCCGCCGTTTACGAGTACCGTTGCGACAAAACCGCGTCCTTTGTCCAAGGATGATTCAATAATCGAACCTGTTGCATTTTTTGCAGGATTCGCTCTCAAGTTTAATAACTCGGCTTCTAAAAGCACAAGTTCCAACAACTCATTTACGTTTATACCCTGTTTGGCAGAGATGTCTTTAGATTGGTACTTACCACCCCACTCTTCTACCATATAGTTCATTTCAGCAAGTTGCTGCTTTATACGTTCTGGGTTTGCACCTGCCTTATCTATTTTATTAATTGCAAACACAATGGGTACGTTGGCTGCTGCTGCGTGGTTTATAGCTTCTATAGTTTGTGGCATGATGCTATCATCGGCCGCAACCACAATTATAGCCACATCGGTGGCCTTTGCACCACGTGCTCGCATCGCTGTAAACGCTTCGTGACCAGGAGTGTCTAAGAATGTAATCTTCTGTCCGGACTTTAGTTTTACTGAATATGCACCAATATGCTGGGTAATGCCACCAGCCTCGCCTGCGATTACGTTTGTACTGCGTACATAATCGAGTAGCGACGTTTTCCCGTGATCTACGTGACCCATTACAGTAACAATAGGTGGTCGCGACACCAACTCTTCTTCTAAATCTTCTATTTCGAGGGAAACTTGGTCTTCAAGTCCTTGGAATTCTGTGGTGTATCCATAATTTTCTGCTACCACACTTATCGTGTCCGCATCTAGGCGTTGGTTTATAGAAACAAACAAACCGAGCTCCATACACGTTTTTATTACATCAGTAACTGTAATGTCCATTAAGTTGGCCAATTCGTTTACTGTAATAAATTCCGTTACGGCAAGGTTCTTTTTTGCTTCCTCTGCCTCAATCAGATCCAATTCTTGGCGCTGTCTAATTTCCTCGCGTTTATTCTTTCTACGTTTTGCTCCCGTAGATTTATGTTTGTTTGTCAACCTTGCTAAGGTTTCCTTTACTTGTTTCTGAACATCTTCGCCGTCGGGAACTAACTTGCTTTTAAGTACATTTTTAGTGCCTTTCTTTACGGTATCTTTAGGTGGAATACGTCTCTTTACACCATCTTTGGTTGGGTCCTTTGGGCCTTTTTCCTTATCGCGATTCTCACGATAGTCCACCCTCGGACGCGCTGTTCCTGTTCCAGGAGTGCCTGTAGTACTTGTACTTCCAGTTCCAGCTTGCCCCGGAGTTTGGTTTGTATTAGGTCGTTGGGTTGTATCACGGGTTACACCATCTCTGTTTTCACGAACTTGGCCATCTCTATTCTGACGTGGAAACCGATTCTGTGGATTGCCGCCATTCCGGTGAGGTCCAGAGTGTGTACCTCCAGTGTCTGTACGTGGTGCTGTACCTGTATTATTGGCTGTTGGGGTGCCAGTTTCTGGTTTCCCATCTTTACTTATTCGTTTTCTTCGCTTCCGTTTGTTCTTACGCTGCTCGTTTTCCTTTTTCTCCTGCGCTACATTTTTCTTATCAACTGGCAGTTCGATTTTTCCAACAACTCGCGGACCCACCAATTTGGTAACCTCTGATTTGAAAATTTCTTCTTTCGCGTCCTTCACTTCCGCTACATTTTCGATCATGTGTGATTCTTCTTTTATTTCTGAACTAGAATTTGCTGTCGGTCTCGATTCTGTATTGCGTCGTTGTTCGGGTCTTTCCTGCGAGTTCTTGTGCGAACTTGGGCGGTTGGGTCCATTGGGTTTTGGCGAATCGGGTTTTGACTGAATTGGGGTTCGTGTATGTTGATTTTTCTTTTTTGAATCGAATTCAGATAAATCAATCTTGCCAACCACTTTTAAATTTGAGCTGGGTTTTTCCTCTGGTTTTACCGCAGGGGGTGTTTCTCTATATGCTGAACTAGAATTATCTTTAATTAAGAGAGTTGCGTCTTCAGTGTAGGTAGGTGTATGGTCGGTTTCTACTTCGCCTTCGCTTACATCCTCAATACTTACGGTTTCTTTTTTTATTTTATTCTTGCGATTGGCATTGTGAGATTCTTGTTTCGCCTGAATCTGAGAACTATATTCCTTTTCCAGCATCGATAAATGGTCTTGCGAAACCTTGTTGTTTGGGTTTGCTTCTATTTCGAGTCCTTTTTTGTGGAGAAAATCTACTATTGTTTGTATCCCCACGTTATATTTTCTTGCTAAACTACTGAGTCTTTCTGCTTTATCTATCATACTTCTTTATTCAGTTTTACCTACGTTCCTACTTCTCAACCAATGTCTCTCTTTTCGCGCCGTAAAGTTATAAAAAATTAATACTTAACCTATTCACTAACTTTATCAGTTGTGTAAATTTCAATTTGTCTCAGACCCAGGTTTTCCAATCCTTTTTTTATTCGCGGGCAAAGTAATTA
>JBDKHP010000412.1:0-12801 GCA_039797645.1 Bacteroidota bacterium | reverse complement strand
CTCAAACCGTTAAAAATCCATTCTGTTCGTTGAAATCTAGTTTGAAGCGATTCTATTTCAGTGACTCTATTTTGATTTATCGCTGCAATTAAGTTTAATCTTGTAGATATCTGCTCTCGATCTGAGAGTTTGTTCATAAAAAAATATCCTCCTTTTTCAGCCGATAAAGCTTCAATATTTCCATCTACATTTTTCCAAAATGCAGCAACATCAGCGACAAGTGAGTTTACTCTCGCAAACTCATGAAATACAATAACTGGTTTTATTGTTAGAATATCGCCTTTTGAAAGCTTATATAAATCATTTTCGAGGCGTTTTAATTCAAAATCAAGATCCGTTTGAATACGAATGATAACATAAAAGATAAATGCTAAAAACAAAACGGAACATATAATAATCTGCCAAACTTTAAATACGACAAATTTATCGAGATTTTCCCTTGAGCTATGGATTTCTTTCTCTAAGTAATTAAGATAGTCACCCACTTTTGAATTAAAAACCTCAACACTAGGAGTCAATTCATTCTTGCTAATTGTGATAGCCTGAATAACCTCATCCAAGAATATAGATTCTGATATTCGCACCTGAATAGACTTCATTTTGAGATAAATGTCATGTATCTCATTATAGAAGTGTATATCTTCGTTTTTTTGTACAAGCTCTTTGAGTATTGAAAACTCACTATCCGTCTTTTCAAAATCAACTTTAAGCCGAAACTGAGTAGTATTACCACTAATCTCATAGAGAAGATACTGTTGCTGCTGATTGGTTATATACTCAAGTTCGTTGTTCAGGCGACTTACTTCATTGGACATTTTAGCATAATATGCAATTTCATTTACAAATTTATTTTTGGTTTTAAGTAAACCCGAAAGAGAAAAATACAAGAAGAGAATGAGTGAACCCAGCAAAAGTATAGCCACCCCCAAGAGTCTAGACCTGAAAAAGAGTTTATTGCCGAGGAGGTTAAGTTTCGCCATTTGTGAATAATCGAATAAAATTGAGAACTGATGACCAACCAAAGTTAAAAAAAAATACATTGCATCGCCACTCTAAAAAAATAGTGTGTGATTAAAATATTCAAATTTCGTTCCATATAGAAAAGAGAATACATTTGCATCCAAATATTTGCAAATGGGAAAAATACAGCAACAGTCTCTTAAAGGAGGAATCTATTCATACTTAGGCGTACTTATTGGAGCAATTACAACGGGTTTTTTAATGCCAACAATTTTCCAGGCATCTGAAGTTGGGGTTGCAAAATTATTAATTTCATACTCCACTATTTTTGCACAGATAGCAGGTTTAGGTTTTCCTAGTGTTTGTTCGCGATTATTTACTCACTTTCGTGATTATTCAAAAAAACATAACGGGTTTCTAATGTTAGGTTTCATCGTAATTATTGCAGGATTTATTATTGCCTCTGCAATCTACTATATGTGTTGGAACTACTTAAAAACCATCAATGCAAAATCAGAACTCTTTGTAACCTACCTGAATTATGTAGTTTTTCTCAGTTTCTTCACATTATTATTTAATTACATAGACACCTATTTAACACAACTTTACAATGCGATTTCAGGAGTAATACATAAAGAATTTACTACCAGATTATTAACACTTCTTGCAATTGGTCTTTTCTATTTCAACGTAGTTTCGTTTGAAGGCTTCATTATTCTTTATGTTTCAAGTTGGTCTGCACCCGGTCTAATCTTGCTTTGGAAAATAGTCCGATTAGATGATACAAGCTGGAAACTCCCTGAAAACTTCATCACCAAAACAATGCAATCAGAAATGATAAGTGTTTCTACGTTCGGTATTATCATGGGTTTCAGTGGAATGGCCGTTCTAAATCTTGACAGCATTATGTTAGGCTCAATGCTTGGAGACAACTATACAGGAATATATGCTATTACTTTTTTCGCCGGCAGCCTGATTATTATACCATCGCGAGCTTTACAAAAAATCAGTACCGTGTATTATTCGGACGCATGGAAAAACAATGATTTAAAACTCATCGCAGATATTTACAAAAAAAGCAGCTCAAACCAATATCTCATTGGCACACTAATATTATTATTGTTGTGGGTAAATGCAGACAATTTGCTATCCCTATTACCACCAATCTATTCACAGGGAAAATATGTTATTCTATATATTGGGTTGGCAAATTTACTAGAGATGGCATCGGGATCAAACGTTGTAATAATATCTACGAGTAAACATTACAAACTCCTCACTATTTTCACTTTATGCTTAATGATATTAATTGTAGTTACCAACCTGATGCTGATACCCTCTATGGGTATTGTTGGAGCTGCATTAGCCTCCTTACTCGCAACCTTGGGCTATAACCTGATGCGGGGCGGGTATTTATATATCAAATATAAGTTCCAACCAATTTCAGTTTCTCAGCTAAAGACCAGTATTATCGGAATAGGACTATATTGTGTGTCGCTTCTTTTTAATTCAGATTGGAATGTTTGGGTTAAAATGATAGGCAATAGCTCGTTACTTATGGGGGCATTTTTGATATTGACCTACAAAGCTAGATGTACAGAAGAATATGTGAGCTATGCCCAAAAACTTACAAAAAAAATATTAAGACCTAGAGCTCTTTAATTAGTTGCTTTTATTAATTTTGCATTCTAATGACTGAAAAGCAAATCATTACAAATAGGTATCAGAACATTCTCATCGTCAGGTTTAGTTCGATAGGCGATATTATACAATGTATGTCTGTACTTCCAGGATTAAAAATTGCCAACCCGAAGGCGGTTGTCCATTGGATCGTAAGAAGCGACATGGCCACTATATTAGAGGCCAATCCGTATATTGATCGAATCCATATCTTCAAAAAAGAAAAGGGTCTAATTGGGCTGATAAGATTCGTTATTAACCTTCGAAGACTGAAATTCGACCTTATTTACGACGCTCACAAGAATATTCGATCTGCAATTGTAAGAACTATTTTAACACCACTTCCATTGCGCATACTGGGTTTTGCACCGAAACTTGTGGTTCGCAACAAAATACGTTTTCGTAGGTTCTTGTTTTTTAAGCTTGGAATTCGAAGTGCGATTAAGATGCCTTTTAAATCGTTTGCATCTTTCAAAAAACCACTGGAGAAAATTAATGCGCTTGCGAATTTGGTAGAAAATACACCGTGGCGATTTTCTGCACAAACCATTGCCAAAACCACTTCACTCACGGCTAAATTTGCTTCTAAAAAATGGATCTGTTTAGTACCATCGGCGGCACACGAACTCAAAAAATGGCCCGTTTCTTACTTTCAAGCCTTAATTCGCCAATTACCTGAGGCTAATTTTGTTATCATAGGAGGGCCTAATGATACTTTTTGTGAAGAAATTGCAGCCACAGCTCCTGAGCAAACTATAAATCTTGCAGGACAAACCAATTTAATGGAAAGTTTTCACATTGTATATTCAGCCACAGCTATAGTCTCGGGGGATACGGGGTTTATGCACGCTGCAGACTTATTCAGAAAACCCACAATCGCTCTCATTGGCCCGTCTGCATTTGGATTTCCGAGTAACCCCGAAGTTGTTGTACAGCGTTCTGATCTTAAATGTATGCCTTGTTCCAAAGATGGAAGCGGAAAATGCAAGGCTAAAACCCACAAAAAATGCATGTTAGATATAAAACCGAAAACTGTTGCTAAAATATTAGAAAGAATTACACGATGATGGAACATAATACCGTAGCATTTTTATTTATTATTCCGCAAGATTTAACAGAATCGCTCTTTTCGACAGGTCTATTTCGGAGGTTGAAAAACGAAATTGACAGTTGTTTAATAGAAGTGCTCACCCAAGACACCCACAAATGGATGTTTGAAAAACACCCATACGTTGACGTGGTGCACAGCTACCCCAGAAACAAAAGAGTACATGCAGACTCAATTCACGAAATACCATACGACTATATTGTTGATTTAGAAAACAATTGGAGTTCATGGCGATTAGTAAACAAACTCGGAGTAGTCTGTTTTGCAATTGAAAGAGGGAAAAGCTTATTTGCCCGAATGCTCGATACAAACAACACCGCGAAAACACCCTATCACGAACAACTAAAAACCCTCGCGATATTCGACATTAACACAGACGCCTATTTTCCGGAATTGCATTTTGATTGGAAAAAAAATCAGAATCAGAAAACAACATACACCTTATTAAGTGTCGATACTTTACTCGAGGAAACGAAAACAGAGCATGGCAACGTGAGAAATTATATCGAAACAACCAAACACCCCCTCATAATCGCAGGCTCGGAAAGCCTTATAGCTCAAATAGTACCCAATAAAAACGAAATGGTGCAGACTGTGATTATCGAAAAAACACCCGCACCAGAGTTCGCAACCATAGTTCGCGAAGCCGGTCATGTCATCGCATCAGATAATTGGATATTGGCGCTTGCTCTTGGATTCAAAAAAAACATCAGTTGCCTTCAGCAATCACAAAGTGTTCTTTGGGATAACACCCAATACCCCAAAGAGCAACTCCAATTCATCACCCTTAACGATTTACACAAAGCAGTAGTATCCGAAAACCAAGCCCCTATTGCCAATTAAAAATTTCGAAATCAAGATTTATTGCACGAAGTAATAAGAATACAATATTGTCGTATTTCACAGTCTCCAATTGCATGATTCATAGTCAAAGCTTCAAAACCAAAAAAGAGAAAAAAATAAAAATAATTAGGAGCGGAGACCAAACACAATCTAAAACTTCGGTATCCGGCTATCCGCTTGTAGTCCTCGCGTTCGGAAACGAAATCAACTGGAATCATTTGTATTTCAAACGAATAGAGTCAGATTGCTGCCGCCGCATCACACCGCTGTGGGCTACCGCTACTATCCGGGCTAGGCCGATCGGCAGCACCATTTGTATCGCCGTAGGTACGCTGGGCAAGCACTTTACTTTGGCCTACGGCCATGTGGCGTTATCGTACACCAAGCCTACGGCTTGCCGAAAAGTCAGGAATACAGAGAAGTACCACAATATATTTGTCGCATAACTTATGAGCATAATAAATAATTTATAATTAACCATTTACCATTAACAATTACCACAATAGCCAAGTTGCAAATTGAAATTAAACTTAATCAAAACAACAATTAAATGACCAATAGAGATATAGAGATAATGGCTCCCGTAGGATCGTGGGAGTCGCTCGTGGCCGCAGGGCAAGCAGGGGCAAACTCAATCTACTTCGGAGTAGAGCAATTAAATATGCGCACAAAATCGTCGTCTGCAAATTTCACCGTAGAAGATATGGCAGAGATTGTGTCGAGAAGCAAGTCGTATGGCATGAAATCGTATCTGACACTCAATACGATTATCTATGATTACGACCTCACGCTAATGAAACGCATTATAGACCAAGCAAAAGCAGCAGGCGTTACTGCAATTATTGCGGCAGATCAAGCTGTACTTTCGTATGCGCACCAACAAAAAGTGGAGCTTCATATTTCGACTCAGGCAAATATTAGCAATATTGAAG
The DNA here is from genome assembly GCA_039797645.1 of Bacteroidota bacterium. Classification (GTDB taxonomy): domain Bacteria; phylum Bacteroidota; class Bacteroidia; order Bacteroidales; family JBDKHP01; genus JBDKHP01. The sequence goes on along the minus strand of JBDKHP010000412.1, from coordinate 7,278 downwards.
CCGTGAAATTCTACGCAATCTTTGCAGATGTAGTGGTATTGGCGCGAGAACTAAGTTTAACACAAGTGCGCAAAATTTACGACGCAATTCAAGAAGAACAGATTAAAGGCCCTGCTGGCAAACTTATTGAGATTGAAATGTTTGCGCACGGTGCACTATGTATGGCTGTTTCGGGCAAGTGTTATTTGAGTCTGCATGAAGAAAATTCGTCGGCCAATAGAGGCGCTTGCTTACAGACTTGCAGAAAGACCTACACCGTGACAAATAAAGAAACTGGTTATCAGTTGGATATTGAGAACGAAAACATCATGTCGCCCAAGGATTTGAATACGATTGGGTTTGTAGATCAGATGATTGAGGCGGGTGTGCGCGTACTAAAAATTGAGGGAAGAGCTCGCCCCGCTGAATATGTGAAAATTGTGAGTGAATGCTACCGACAGGCAGCAGATTCTTACGTTGATGGAAGTTTTAGTCGTGAAAAAGTTGCGGTGTGGAACGAACAATTAAGTACTGTTTTCAACCGTGGTTTTTGGGATGGTTACTATTTGGGCAGAAAGATTGGTGAATGGACTGATTCTTATGGCTCTAAGGCTACCAAACAAAAGGTGTATATTGGCAAAGGCACAAACTACTTCAAGAAACTTGGGGTTGCCGAGATTAAATTGGAAGCTGGCGATTTGAAAATTGGGGATGAAATTCTGATTACTGGCCCTACGACAGGGGTTATACAAATGACAATCAGTGAATTACGCGTGGAACTCCAAGCTGTAGAGAGCGCAGAAAAAGGAAGCTTTGTTTCGACAACTGTGCCCGATGTGGTGCGGAAAGCAGACAAGGTATATAAAATGATTCCGGTATAAAATCTGGTGTTCTGGCAGACTGTGTTCTGCCAGAACACCTAAAAAAATGAGGTATGAAAATATTACTTATTTTGCTAATTAGCACATTATTAGGAGCTTCTGCGGTATTGAGTTTTGATGCTCCCGTTCAGGATTTCGGGGAAGTTCCCGAGGGAAAAATTGTAAACCTGAAATACAGATTCACCAATACTGGCGACTCACCACTCATTATCAATAAAGTAACAACAGATTGTGGTTGTACAGCGTCGTCGTTCCCTCGAAAACCGATAGCACCCGGCATGAGCGACCATATATCAGTACAATTCTCGACACGTGGCAAAGAGGGTGTGCAAGAAAAACGTGTCAGTATTGTGAGTAATGCCAGTGAAGACGAGGTGATTCTGAAATTTACGGGGACTGTTATACCTCATTGATTGAGCGTACATTCGTAATAGTTCCGATTTTCGCCGATTTTGTGGCGTAAAGCTTGGCATGGCCGCAGGCCAAAGTAAAGTGTTCGCCCAACGAACCTACGGCGTGGCAGACGGTGCTGCCGTTCCAACTAGCCCGGATCGCGGCAAGTAGCCCACAGCGACGTGATGCAGTATCCTTTCCCACAGATGTTTGATTGAAATACACAGGTGGCCAAGTGGTTTCGTACCCGTGCGCGAGGACTACAGCCAAGAGCCGGGAGCAGCCGCCTAAAATTGTGTTGAGCCTCAGCTCCTAATCTTTTTTTTTATTTTTTGGGGAATCGGGTGGCGTGTCAAAAAAAAGACCCGCCCTTGGGCGAGTCTGTATGGTGTGTGGTGCTATTTGAGTTTTGCGAGTAAGTGATTGATTGATACGTGCTTGTTTACGATTGTGTAAAGATCGTCGATCGCGATGCGCTCTTGGAGCATGGTGTCGCGGTGGCGGATTGTTACGGTGTTGTCGTCGATGGTTTGGTGATCTACGGTGACGCAGATGGGTGTGCCAATGGCGTCTTGACGGCGGTAACGTTTGCCGATCGAGTCTTTTTCGTCGTATTGGGTGCTGAAATCGAACTGCAAGATGCTGAGGATTTCGCGGGCTTTGTCGGGTAGGCCGTCTTTTTTTACGAGGGGCATTACGGCGACTTTGATCGGTGCCAATGGGGCAGGTATGCGGAGTACGATGCGTTCTTCGGTGCTTCCGTCGTCTTTTGTGAGGGTCTCTTCGGTGTAGGCGTTAGAGAGAATGGCGAGGAAAGTACGATCGAGACCGATGGAGGTTTCGATAACGTAGGGTACGTAGTTTTGGTTGATTTCTGGATCGAAGTACTGTAGCTTGCGACCCGAGTGGGTTTGGTGGCTACTTAAATCGAAGTCGGTACGTGAGTGGATTCCTTCTAATTCCTTGAAACCGAATGGGAAACGGAACTCAATATCGGTGGCTGCGTTTGCGTAGTGGGCTAGTTTGTCGTGGTCGTGGTAGCGGTAGTTTTCTTCGCCCAGGCCAAGGGCTTTGTGCCATTTGAGTCGGGTTTGTTTCCACTGCTCGAACCATTTTAGCTCTTCGCCGGGGCGCACGAAAAATTGCATTTCCATTTGCTCGAATTCGCGCATACGAAAAATGAACTGACGGGCTACGATTTCGTTGCGGAAGGCTTTCCCGATTTGTGCGATACCGAACGGGATTTTCATGCGGCCTGTTTTCTGTACGTTCAGGAAGTTTACGAAAATGCCTTGTGCTGTTTCGGGGCGGAGGTATATGGTTGCGGCTTCGTCGCTTACGGAACCGAGCTTGGTGTCGAACATGAGGTTAAACTGGCGTACTTCGGTCCAGTTGCGTGTGCCAGATACTTGGCAAACGATGCCTTCGTCTTCGATTATTTGTTTAAGTTCTAGAAGGTTAGTGGCTTCTAAGGCTGCTACAAAACGTTGGTGTAGGTTGGTGCGTTTTTCTGCATTTTCGAGTACACGTGGGTTGGTTTCGCGAAACTTGGCTTCGTCGAAAGTCTCACCGAATTTTTTGCGTGCTTTCTCAACTTCCTTGTCCATTTTGTCTTCGTACTTCGCCATTTGCTCTTCTATGAGCACGTCGGCACGGTATCTTTTTTTGGAGTCTTTGTTGTCGATAAGCGGATCTGAGAATGCATCTACGTGGCCTGAGGCTTTCCAAGTTGTTGGGTGCATGAAGATTGCGGAGTCGATACCCACAATGTTTTCATGTAGTCGCACCATAGATTTCCACCAATATTCTTTGATGTTGTTTTTGAGTTCTACACCCATTTGGCCGTAATCGTACACGGCGCTTAATCCGTCGTAAATTTCGCTTGAAGGAAAAATGAATCCGTATTCTTTTGCGTGTGCGATGAGTTTTTTAAACAAATCTTCTTGTTGGGCCATCTGTTGTGTAATTTATTTTATATTTCGTTGCGTTATTTTTTTGCCATGCAAAGTTAGCAATCCTATTTTATTTGCAAGAAGGATTTTTAATTTATTGCACCAGCGATAAACCTCACGATGTAAGCAAGTTACATATTAGCTATGCGTTTTATTGTAATTTATCGCCTCGGAGTAGCCGAAATTGGGTACGTGCGATATTGGTAAAGACGCTGCCTTTGTACTTCGTCAGAAATTCTTGATACATATTTTTGGCCAATTCTGGCTGGTTGGTTCTTTCGTAAATTTGGGCACTGCGAATCATGGCATCGTCGGCCAAGACACTAAACTCGAACTTTGTGAAAATGAGTTTATAATCGGCCAAAGCTTGTTCGTTTTTCGTCAGAAATTCGCTGAGTTTCGCCCGTTCTAAAAGGGAATTTTCGGCAATTGTTTCGTTTGGAAAGTCACGGATAATGGCCGAGAGCGAATCATAGGCCGCCAGTTTACGTCGTTGAATCAGGAGCATCTGAGCGTTTGCAAACCGTTTGAGAGGTGTCTCGACACTATCGCCGCTGGTGTTGTCGTCTATCAGTAAATAGAGGGCTAAGGCATCGTTGGCAATGAGTTTGCTGGTACTGGCCTTGAGTATATCTAACTGTGTTTTAGCCCATTCGAAATCGCCCGTAAAATAAGCGACTTTGGTTTTACGAAATTTCGCCTCGCTCCCCACGTCGTTCAGATGGTTAGCTTTTTCCACCCGACCGTAGGTAAGAATTGCATCCCACGGATTTTCGGCGGCAAGATAAATATCGCCCAGAAGCATCTCCAGTTGTGCCATCTGATCTTGCGGAAAACGTCGGGTCTGGAGAGTTCGGGTTAGCAAAGTAATTGCAGAATCAGACTTACTCAGATAAAATGCTTGAATTTCGGCCAATTGCGCAATAGGATCTGCGTTAGTCAAATTAGGTTGATTCACAATCAGCTCTTGAAGTCCCGATTCTAAAATTGTCGCCAGTTCGCCCGAAGGCAGTTCGGCGTTGGTAAGTTCCAAAAACGCCGCTTTGAGGATTCCAGCTTGAGCACTCACGCGCATTGCGGGTGTTGGTTTGTCTTTAAAGTCGATAATAGCTTGATAAGCCTTGCGGGCCACACTGTATTCATTGTTATTGAGGGCAACCAAGGCAAACTCACTGAGAACTTGGCCACTAGAACCCATACGGAGGTCTATTGCCTTCACCTGAACCAGCGCCTGATCAAACTTTTTTTCCTGAATAAAAATCCATGAAAGCATCTGTGCAAACACTATCTGGTCGGGCTTTATGCGCAGGCGTGCAAAACACTGGGTCCGAATAATGTCCACCAGATTGTTATCAACATCAAACGACAAATAATACTGTAAATTACTCTGAACCACCGACATATAGGTAGGTGTCGTTTCAATAAGATCGAGATATTCGGCCACCATTGCCTGATAATTGCGTGTAAGGGAATAAATCCGCGCCTTTTCCATCCTGAAAAACTCACTCGACCCGCCCAACCTGATACCTTTATCGTAAACCCGAAGCGCATACTCAAATTCAGACCGTTCGCTAAAACCCGCGGCACAAGTTTGTATATAAGCCTGATCTTCACGAAGATTGTCTATAATACCGTCGAATATTTTTTTAGCCTTGTCGGGTTTATCCTGAGCTTTGTACAAGGAACCAAGTTCGATAGGGTAATTCGGATCATCGGGGCTCCGTTTCATTTCGGCTTTGGTAACATCCTCTGCCTTATCAAACTGCTTAAGAGCCGACAACGAACGTACGTAATACCGGAATACATTTCGATTCGGTTTCGCCTCAAAAATTTTTTGCAGCAAAACAACAGCCTTGTCGTATTCCTGATCCTGAAAATATTTAAGGGCGAGCTGTGTATCTTGAGCCAAAATAGGTAGCGAAAAAAACGCACACACAATCGTTATTAATATCGTTCTCATAATGTTCTGGTTTTGCATTACTGCAAAACTAATGAATCCGTTCGGCACACAGAAGTATTTGAAGTGTATTGTTCAAAAGCGCACATTTTTCCCGTCCCGAAAAGCCAAAACGATATTACGCAAAAACCCAAGCCCTGCTCCCACCCCTCAGTGCCAATAAAAACGAGTCGAAAGAAAAAAAATAAAGATAAGGGCTGTAACCTTATTCTTTTTCTGTCGGGTGTTTTATTCAAAATCGGGGTAGAGTAAGTATTTTTTGCGTTTGATTTTGTAGGCATCTAAGGCCGGTTTCCAACTTCGGCGAATTTCATCCTCGGGAGTATGTGCTTTTATTTGGTCGAGAAGGGTGGCGTTGCCTGCCAATAGCTTGAACCAGCGTTCGTTGTTTATCATCGGGTCGTTTGGAGGGAATTTGCCGTTCCATTTAATAATATAGTCTAAACTGAATTTCTGTGCCCAAGGGTCGAGTTTCGAGAGATCCACGCCGTAGCATTTTTTGCCTTCGTGTAGTGGGTTTGTTTGCATCCCTTTTATGTCGCGTGGTTTGAAGCTAAATGAACCCATTTTTTTTGCTGGAAATCCGATTTGAAGGAATGGAGAGTTGGTGCCGCGGCCTATACTTACCTGCGTAGCCTCGAAAAAACAGAGCGACGGGTATAGACGTATGGCTTCGATGTTCGGTAGGTTGGGCGATGGTTTTATGGGGGGGGTGTAGGGGGTATGGTGGGTGTAACCACGGCAGGGTATTACGTCGAGATGCAGACCCAGAGATTGGTCAATCCAGGATTCGCCGACGATCATCCATGCGAGTTCGCCCACGGTGAGGCCGTGTACGATGGGTATGGGAAGCATCCCCACGAAGGATTTATAGTCGTCTTCGAGCACGGGACCATCTACGTAATCGCCCAGTGGGTTGGGGCGGTCTAGCACGATAAATGCCACACCGTTTTCGTTGGCAGCTTGCATAGCAAGGTAGAGCGTACTGATGTAAGTGTAGAACCGTACGCCCACGTCTTGTATGTCGAATACGAGTACGTCGATTCCTTTAAGGTCGTCGGGTGTTGGTTTTTTGTGGTCGGCATAGAGCGATACCACGCGTACGCCTGTTTGCTTGTCGATATTGTTGTTTACAAGTTTCCCTGCTTCTATATTGCCCCTAAAGCCGTGTTCTGGGGCAAATATGCTAACGATGTTGAGTTTCTGGGAGGCTAGATAATCGACCAAATGTTGTTTGCCTACGAGCGAACTCTGGTTTACAATGAGCCCCACGCGTTTGTTGCGTAGGAGCGGTAGGTAGGCGTCTAAGTTAGTTGCACCTACGCGCAATGTGTCGGTTTTTGCAGCACTTTGTAGAGCTTCGTTTTGTGCGTAACTACAACCCAAAAATGAGCTAAAAAGTAAGAGTATGAGGAGTCGTGTCATGAAGTTGTATTATATTCCGAGACAGTTGTAGTCGCGATAGAAAATTGTAGTGACGTTTTCGTGTGCTGTTACGGGCGACATTCCGAAAAAGTCGATGCGGCGGAAGCCTGTTTCAGCGAGTAGTTCCATAGCCGGGAGGTAGTCGTCGCGGTCGGAGTTATCGAATACAATTACGCCTTTTTCATGTAGGGCATGAATGGCATTTCGGGCGCAATTTACACGGTCTCGGCCATCTACAACTACGATGTCGAATTTACGACCTTGAAGCAATACCATTTTGCTGTATTCGCCACCGTATTCGAGGGCCTGAAAATTTAAGGTAACATTGGCAGGAGCGATGGTTTTTACGTAGCTTGCCCATTTCTCGTCGTGTTCTACAGACGAAACGTGCATTACGCGGTCGGCAAACCAAAGCGTTGAATTGCCGCATCCGAATTCAAATACTTGCATCCCTTTGTTAAGCCTTGGGCCTATGAATCTAATATAGGAGTAAGTACACCAAGGTAGTGGCCTGCCCATCGAATCGATTGCTTGTTTGGTGTAATAACTCTTGAACCAACCGTTGCGGGTGAGTAAACTATCGAGTATTAATTGTACGATACCACCCAAGCGCAGAATGCGTAATATTTCCCAGACGAAAGATTTTATTTTTTTCATTTTTTGTGATGCTAAGGCCAAAGACCTATTGGTT